>JANOZG010000643.1:0-5113 GCA_031429275.1 Planctomycetota bacterium | reverse complement strand
TCCCAACCCGAAACGTCAGTGAGGGATTTTGCACTACAATTTGATCCCTCGCTGACGCTTCGGGTTGGGATAGACGGAACTTATTTCGGGACTGTTCCTTAATACCTGGATTTCAGATTCGAAATCTCAGACTTTAGAGTCTTACTACGAATCATGCGCGCACGTTGCGTGCATCTTTCGGGAAGCGAACAACGTGAGCGGCTAATGTCAGCGAGCCGGGAGGCTCCCTTGGGTCAAGGGCTTTCAGCCCTTGTTGCGATGATCGTCGCGGTTCAAGAGTTGCCAGCAAAGCCACTGCATCCGCGGATGATGAAAGAAACTTTTCCACAAATTGCCTTTGATTGTCGTTGATCGCCGACCGTCACGATGCAGATAGCCAAACCATTCCCCATGGTTATGGTCAGCGAAATGCAGATGACTCCAGTCATGAACTCGCTGGTGCCAGTGGGCGTACTTTTCGTCGCCCGTGAGTTCGTAAGCCATGAGTGTCGCGATGAGTGTTTCGTCGTGAGGCCACCAAAACTTCATGTCGTGCCAGTATTCCTGAACCGGTTTGTCAAAGACATCGCGAAAGTAAAATATGCCGCCAAATTCTTTGTCCCAGCCGCGTTCCCACATGTAGTCGAGCATATCGCATCCCAGGGCTATCAGGTTTTGATCGCCACGATACTGGCCTTCCTGCATAATGAACCATGCTCCTTCAATCGCATGGCCGGGGTTGAGCTGTCGTCCATCGAAATGGTCCTCAATCTCGCCGTTGGGGCCGACGGATTCCATCACGACCCGCACGTCAGATTTCACAAACAGCCGCAGAATCTCGTCGATGCAGCGATCGATCCACGCTGTAAAGACAGGATCATCTCCAAGATTCAATCGCAATTCCTGAGCGGTGACGATCGTAATCATCCGAGGTGCCAGACCAATCATTGGCCGAATGTTTGTCGTTTTCGGCGGCATCAGCCCAGCCGTATAATTCCAGCGTGTAAAGAGTTCAAATAACTCTCTGGCGCGATCGGCGGAATATTGATCGCCGGTGGCCTTGAAACAGGCCGCATGCGCGATGGCTGCGAACGCTTCGCTGAACGCATATCGGCGCTTCCGAATCGGTATTCCATCGCGCGTGACATGAAAGAACATTCGGCCGTCAGTGTCGAAGCAATGCTGATCCAGAAACTGCAAACCATTGCGAGCCCATTCAAGCCATTCAGATCGCTGCTCGACAGTGTTATACATTGTCAGCAGCATCCAGCTCATCCGCCCTTGAGCCCAGACCGATTTGTCGGTGTCCAGAGTCGATCCATCATGGTCGAAGCAATGCAGGAACCCACCATACTGCGTGTCGATACTGCGCGGGAACCAGAACGGCATCGTGTCGTTCAGCAGTCCGTCACGGTAGCAAGTGAGTAATTGCTCTCGACCTTCGTTTGCGGTGAGCAGTGGCTCAGCATTTGGCGAAACGTTCATCGCTTACTCCGTCGTGCTAGAGTCGAAGCAGTCAAATTACAGCTTGACCCAGTCAAAGAAGTGCAGGTTCTCCAGCTTGCTCCGCAGATCGGCCTTTTGTTCGTTCGACAAATTTGAATTCGGAAGTCGAGGTGGACCGACAGGCACACCAAGCATATCCATCACCGCCTTGGCTGCTCCCATGTATCCAAAGCTCGCGAGCAACTGAATCATTTGAACGCTGCGAAACTGTTCGATACGTGCAGTTGCGAGGTCACCTTTTTCAAATGCCGCAATAAGGCGATGGTAAATAGGCGCGGCGAAGTTAAAGCTGCTGCCAACAGCTCCCTTGGCTCCCAGGGCCAACGCTGCCAGCATGAATTCGTCGCAGCCAAACGGAAGATCCCATTTTCCGTTTACTGCGTGCAAACATAACTGATAGGCCATCAGATCCGGATTCGTAAACTTCAGACCCCGCAGAGTGGGAATACGGTCCTTCGCCACAGCCAAAAACTCAGGCATCGAAAAAATGACATTCGTCATGACTGGAATGTCATAGAAATAGAACGGTGTTTGTGGGGCTGCAGAGGCGATGTCCGCCGCGCAGGCCACGAGAGCTTCTAGGTTTCGTGGCTTAAAATAACTTGGTGCCAATGATGAAATTGCAACGGCTCCGAGTTTCTGAGCCTGCTCGGCCAGTACTTTCGCATCGTGCAGGCAATTGGATCCGACATGCACAACTATTCGCAACGCCGTACCGCGTGCAACATCTACCCAACGTTGCGCCAATGCGCGTCGTTCATCGAGCGACAACGAATGGCTCTCCCCGGTACTGCCGCCGATAAACACCGTTCCAATCCCGTTTGCCAGCAAATGCGAGGCTTGCTGTTCAATGACCGCGAGATTCAATGAGCCATCAGCGTGAAACGGTGTATGTGTCGCTGGTGTAAGTCCAGTGAGAGAAATAAGGGACATTTCTTTGATACTCCTGGTTAGTGATGGTAACAGAGTTGATTTAGCTGGGACCGTGCGGAACTCGGAGTCTCGTACTAAATTGCTTCGAAGACACCACGGTCACGATTCTTCCTGGCCTTCATTGGATCGAAGACCTGACCACTCATCGTAATCCAGACACCGGATGTTGGCTGAGTGATTGCCACAGCGACCGCCATGCCGACGTTAAATATCGCATCGCTGTTGCGGAAACTGGCAGGTTGCATCGCGCCGGTCAACACGATCCGGCGGTCAGGAATGCCGATTAGCACACGTGCAGTTTCGATCATGGTATCCGTACCGTGAGTGATCACGATGTACTGCTCTTTGCTTCGCTCAACGGCTTCGCGAACAAGCTGTCGATCTTCGGCGGTCATATCGAGGCTGTCCTTTCGCATCAAAGATTCCACTGAGTATTCGAAGCTTGTAGGTAAGTCCTGCAGTATGCGTTCAACACCCGGCGCGCCGACCTGATATTCGCTCAGCTGATCGAAGTAGACTTTGTCGATCGTCCCACCCACGGTAATAAATCGTAGCTTCATGAGTCGCCACCACCTTTCGATGTGGCGCTACTTCCCTGCTGGGCATTGTGTTTGGTCTCACGGAGTTTTGCGGCCTGATACGCATCTTCCATTTCACGTAAAGTTGCATCTTTCATGCTTCGACCAATTTGTTTCATAGCCTGTTCGATGGCCTGAAATCGGCGGGAGAATTTTGCATTGCTGCGTCGTAGTGCTTCCTCAGCATTCAGCCCCCAGCGACGACCGATGTTGGCAAGTACGAATAAGACGTCGCCGAGTTCTGATTCTGCCTTGTCTTTGAGTGCTGGATCCAACAGGGGCTGATCAGGAATCACGTCAGCATCGACCGTTGCAGGAATCGACGGAATGGTGGCGTTACCAAAGAGTTCGACCGCCAGTTCTGTCAGCTCTTCATTCAGTTTGTCGAACAACATACGTCGATCAGGAAAATCATATCCGACCGCAGCCACTTTGGACGTAATGCGAGCAGCCCTTGCCAATTGAGGCAGGTCTACCGGAATACCGTCTAATTGAGAGTTGCGAGCTGGTTTTTCCTGTTGCTTAATCGCCGACCAGCTTTGCTTCACGTCGGCCACGTTGGTTGCCTTCGCATCGCCGAACACATGCGGATGACGACGAATCATCTTGTCTGCAATGTTTCGAACAACGTCAGTCAGGACAAATCGCTTTTCGTCAGAGGCGATTTGCGAATCCAGAATCACCTGCAGCAAGACATCACCCAGCTCCTCGCAAATCGCGACGTTGTCATCCGCATCGATCGCTTCAAGAAGTTCATAGGTTTCTTCGAGCGTGTATGGCTTGATAGTCTTCATCGTCTGTTGACGATCCCATGGACACCCACCCGGCGCGCGGAGTCGAGCGACAACTTCACAGAGACGACGAAACTCGGGAACTAATGAGTCAAAGTCGGGCGGTGTACCGTGGTGAGTGGTATCGTCTGATTGCGACCCTTTGCTGATTGATCGCGATCCATCGGTTGCCACTGGTTGCGGCGATGGCTGATTCGTTTTGACGTAGATGACCTTGGAATCGTCCTGACCGTAAAAGTGAGGAAGCTCAGCGACCTGTTGATAGTTGCAGCGATCATAGAAACGTCTCGTCGGCAGATAGTGATCGCGGCCTGAAGTTTCGACGTAAATCCGTTCCCCGCCTCGACTGAAAACCAGCTCCTCAGTGACAGACATCAACCATCTGCCAAAGCCATGCTTTTGAAAGTCACGATGAATCGCGATCCAGAAAATATCATAACTTTTTGCAGTGCAGGCAATCGGACCGTAACACGAATATCCAACTGTTCGTCCATCGAGTTCCACGAAAGCAAAGAAATATCCCGATGCCTCGCCTTTGCGAAGTCGTTCATCGACAAGTTCGACAGCAACGTCGGCCTCAGCGGGATAAAAGAAGCCAGTGGATTCTACGATTTCACGCACCGTGGCCATGTCGGCTTCAAGAACGTCGTACCGCAGCGAAATGGATTTTCCGGCAACTTCGGGCGGCGTTGAATTTAGGAGGTTCATAGAATCTATTTTGCAGGCCCGAAGGAAACAGGAGTCTGGAAGCATCTGGCAAACCGCACGTCATTGCGATTGGATTTGCAGCCCAAAAATCTGACGCAATTTCGACGTACATCAAAAGGCGTCTGAGAGGGCCGCACTTTGACGATTTCGCAATCGACTGTAAACCGCTGTGCGTACAATTGCTCTGAAGAAGACTGACTGACGACCGCAGCACGCGGCAATCCGTTCAACAAAACAATTTTGAAATCCCACCCAGAGACACTCAGCAGGCGGCTGCAGGCTGTTATCGCATTGCCTAGCGGAGTAAAGTCCGTTAACAGAGGTATCAACAACGCAAGTGCACGAATTTCGAACCGACCATCCTACGACAATAAGAAGTCTATCCTGAATGAAGATCACATTTCTTGGCGCAGCAGGCGAAGTCACTGGCAGTCAGCATCTGATCGAAACATCGTCCGCCAGAATTCTGCTCGATTGTGGGCTTTTTCAAGGTCGTGGAGATGAGACTCGCCCAAAGAACGAGCACTTTCGATGCACGCCGCAGAAAATTGATGTCGTCATTCTGTCGCACGCTCATATCGACCATTGTGGTCGGCTTCCCGCGTTGTGTAAGGCTGG
>JANOZG010000642.1:0-6181 GCA_031429275.1 Planctomycetota bacterium | reverse complement strand
ATCGGATTTCGTGCCGCTGCCTGAACTCATCACGATGCTGGGTATGACGATCACGATGCTGTTGATCTATCAGCATCGCATCAGTATCGCTACGGGGTTGAACTGGAAGCTGCCGCTGCTGATCGCGGTGTGGTGCAATCTTGATTCCAGAGCGTGGCTGGGAGCATTTGTCATCAGTCTCTACATGGCTGGTTTTGCTGTCAGTCAGCGAATTGCCCGAAACAAGCTGGACTCTCGAATTGAAACCGACGGCCCGTCGCCATGGTTGATTGCTGGCTTGAGCATCGTGGCTTTGCTTGTGAACCCGTTTCCTGGCAACTCATTGCTGAGTCCTGTGACGTTGTATTCCGTCGAGTACCCGGCCATGCAGGCTCAGCGTCGTGTCGATATCCCATCGGCAGAACTGAATTTTGATGGTCGTGTTGACTATTACTCAGTGTTGAATCCGAGTGCCGCTCGCTTGTTTGATCATTCGCAGGTTGCGGCTTTGGCGCTGCTACTGATGAGTTTTGTAGTTCTGCTGCTGGCAAGGACTCTCCGTGATCTGGGTTTCCTTTTCGCACTTTGCGGCATCACCGTGCTTGCGATCAGCAAGGCTCATGAACTTCCGGAAGCCGCAATTGTCGCGGCTGTTGTGGCGGGTATCTCGGCTCAGGATTGGTATCGCCGGGCGTTCAGCCAGCAATACACCCTCGATTCGAAAGAGCTCCTGTTTTCTCGCGGTGGACGTGCTATCACTGTGTTAGCTCTGGCTGGACTAGGATTCTGTGTGGTCGCGTCGCGTCTGCCCGGAGCGGCTCCGCTGGGATGGGGGTTCGATCAAGACACGAAAATCACGATGGATTCGTTCGCAGCACAAATCAAGGATTTGGACCCGGAAGCCAGAATACTTCACTCTCGCATGGAACAGGGCGACCTGTTGATCTGGAACGGCCGAAAAAGCTTCGTCGACAGTCGCATGCTGCCGTTTGGCCGTCCGGGCGAGGCCGATGAAAGACCAGAAGCTGCAAAGTCGATATTTGCGAAGCACACGATTCTGTTGACGACTCTGTTTCAGCCCCCGCAGCCACCAGAAGATAAGTCACAGGACAAGGCGGAGTTGAAGAAGTTCGAAGAACTCATGGCAGCGAAGCGAGAGGTTTGTGAGAAGGCGATGGCCGACTTCAAAGTGACGCACGCGATGACGCGTCTGGCCCCGCCGGGATCGCCCGATTACAAGTCGATGTACAATCTGTCTCAGACAGGACAGTGGATTCCGATAAGCCTCGGGGCGTCGTCCGCCATTCTGGAACGAGTCGCGGCAAATTTGCCGGATGCAGAACGATTCAAACGCGAGCCAAACTGGGTGAAGCTGGCTCTCGTGGATGTTGAAGCCGCATCATCTACGTTGCGTGAATTTGCACGTGACAAGAATTTCTATGAAAAGCATGTCTATCGCGTGCGCGATTTTACGGACGAGAATCTTCGGATGGCCATGCACCATTCCACGCTGGCGACCCAGAACTCATCGCTGGCTGTGTATCTGTTTGGTCAAATTGAACAGGCACCGTCACAAGAGGTCGCACAGAACATGCAATTTGCAGGACTCCGTTCCATCCAGCAGGCATTTGCAAATACGATTCTGTCGATCCGAAAATTGAATCTGGTGCTGGACAAATATCCAAATCAAACGCGTGCCTACAACTTGCTGGGACTTGCGTATTCACGACTGGCAGAGTTGGAACAAATAGTTTCCGGGCCGACGCTGGAGCAACGTATCAAGCAGATGCGTTACATGCAGGCGGTCATGGCGTATCGACAGGCGACAATTGCCGACCCCAATGACGATACCGCATGGAGCGGACTTCTTGGGTTGTATCGCAACAACAATCGCATCGATCTGGCTTTTGATGCGGTCGATCATTTGCTTCCATTGCTTGAGGACAAGCTGCAGGATTCCACAAATCCTCAGGCACAGGCGTTTCTGGATGAACAACAAAGTCTGCGCCGCGAACTTCGGGATATGGTCCGCGACAATAAGAAACGCGTCGATGAATTTCTGGAAAAACAGGAAACGCCTGACAAGGAAGAAGATGAGGCAAACCAGATTTTGTCTTTGGCCATGGAACTGGATGGTTCTGGTTACGGTCTCGCAGCGCTGAAAATCCTAAATGACGAACAGGAACTCATTCGAAAAAATCCAATGGGTTCAGTCACTCAAAGCAAGTTGATGCTGGAATCCGGCCAACTTGAAGATGCATATCGAGACCTGGCGATTTTCGCAGATCAGGCCCGTCAGCAGCCGCAGGCCATGGCTGGCGTAGAATGGCAGTTCCCAACGGCAATGTCTCAACTGGCGATCAGTGATCTGACCTCTGCGTATGATACATGGACGCTGCAATTGAAGGATCTGGATAGTGTCGCGAAAATGCAGGAACCATACAGCACCACGATGGCGACATTGCCAATGATTGCCGATGGAAACGTGATGATGAATGCTCCACTTCCGGCCTGGCCGCTCAGGCATGTGGATTCACTGGGGCTTCCGATGGAAGTGCTGCCGAAGTCTCGGGCGGACTTATTGTTCCTGCTGGCGATGATTCGAATCGAAGAGGGGAATGTTGAGTCTGCAAAACTGCTTCTGAAAGATGCAATTGTGACTGGCGGTGAATCCAACTATCGCAATCTGAGTCGCGTGTATCTGGAAATGATGGATGAGAAAGCGGCCGAGTTTCTTAACGAACAGATCTTTTCAGACTATGAACCGTACGAATTTCCCGGTGAGCCTGAACCAGCAGCGACCGCAACCCCGGCTGGGCAACGCTAAGGAATTACACGTGGATCTGTAGAGCCGTCGATCGACGAACATTTCCTGAGAATGATGCCGTTTCAGCCGTGTGCGTTACCAGCCGACGGCGTTGTCAAAAAAAAATGACAATTCTCTGTGAGCCATTGATTGATGGGTGGCCGGGGTTGGAGGGCGCAAGCCTGAAACCCCGGGGCTTCCTTCGCTTCGCTCAGTCCAGCCACGGCCACCCGAAACATGAAGGCACGACTGACTGATCACTACTTATGTGGCATCATAAAGCCAAAGAGATCTCGAATTTGCTCTGGTGTAAGCGGGTCAAGCATGCCGTCGGGCATCAGTGACTTACCATTGTTCTTGAATTCTTCCACATCACTCCGAGCCAGCGTAAGTTGTTCCTTGTCGGTTTGCACAACCAGAGACTGATCTGTTTCTGACACGATCACACCCGTGACAACTCGGCCGTCTTTCAGGGCGATGACAGAGGTCGTAAACTGTTTTGGCACGACGGCACTTGGATCGATGATGTTCATCAGCAGGTATTCCAGGTTGCTGCGGTTGGCACCCGTGAGATCCGGAGCGATGGCCTTGCCTTCGCCGTACAGGCGATGGCAGGCCGCACAGGATTTCCTGAAGAGGGCTGCACCGTTTTCGCGGTCGGCCCTGGCGATGATTTCCGGGGTGAGTTCCGATTGCCATTTTTTGATCGAAGCGATTCTAGCTTCCGGAGTTTCCTGAATCACGCCCCACTTCGCTTTGAGCACGGACTTGATGCGTTCGTTGCCCAATGCAGACAGTTGCCGCACCTGAGCGGCTGTCAGTTCGCGAGCGTCAATGCGACCTTCTTCGATCGCCTTGATCAGCTCCAGGGCGTACGACTCACGACTGGCCATCGTGTCGATGGCGAGACTTCGATTACCGTCTTTAAAACCACCCATCCGATTCAGCAGTTCTGTTGCGGTTCTGGGATGATTGAAACCGGCCAGAGCGGTGATCACAGTGTCGTAGACAGCGCGATCGCCGAGCAGATTAAAGAACATCGGAAGAGACTCCTCGTCCTTCGCCTGTGCCAGTGCCAGGATCGCTTGTTCACGAGCGACCGGATCCATGCTCGCATCGCCAGCCAGCCTCCGCAGGTCGGCGATCGCGGCACCATCACCGAACATCACCGCCAGCGAATCCACCGCCAACACGACATCCTTGTGTTTTGAGGCCCGGAGTTGCTTCTCAATGGCGGTCCAGTCTGTCGGAGCATCCACCCTGGCACGCCCGGCGAGTCCGGTCTTGAATGAAGTCAGGAGTTTCGCCGCCGTGGCCTCCGATTCGCTGTTTCCACTTGCAGCTTTGCCGCTGATGAACCTCAATGCGGATTCCGCAATGGCAGGCGTGGTACTGATCTCATGTGCGAGCCTTCGAACCGCAAACTGCTGGAGTTTAGGGTTGGAGTCCAGAAGTTCGAGGGCACCTTCGTTGAAGACGACGGGTTCGATGCCGTACCAAGTCATCAGTGTGAGTTGGTTTTCTGACGCTATTGTCTGTGCGTTTTCAGGACAACCGAGAATTGCGGAAGCGATCTTCCAGCGTTGTTCTCCTTCGAACTTCTGCAACACACCTGCAAGTGAAAGTAATACATTCGCCGGTTGTGGTATGGCTCCAAGATCCGCCAAAAGGCGTAAACTGTCCTTGCGGGTTTCTTCAGACGCTGCCGCAAGTTGGACAGCGTATGCCAAGGCAAGGGGATCAGTAGTCCCTAGTGCAAATAGCTCGAAACGCTGTGCACCAAGTTCGGTCCCGCGATGGAGTTCATGATTAAGAAGATCCCATACACCCATTTGCTGTGGTATAGACTGAGATTTCCCTACTCTGACACTGAATGGTCCGACTCGGACAGACAGCTGTGATTGAGTCAAGAAACTCTCCTGATAGAGCCGTCGCATGTGCCGCCCAAACCAGTCGTGCTGACTCATCGCCGTGGAGTTCAATCTTGCAGCTATGTCAACCTTCTTTGGCGTCCCATATGCAATGCGATAAATCCGGCCGCTGGTTCTGTGCACACCATCGTGGTCGTGACACTCACCGTTGTCCGACCAGTCAGAAACGTAGATCGCCCCTTCTGGCCCCATCTTGATATCGATACCTCGGAACCAAGGTGACTTCACAATCATGAAATCCGGTTCTCGGCGGCCAACGTAACCGCTGCCCTCTCGGTCAAGGCGATTGACGTTGATGCGGCGACCGTGAGTGTTACACATAAAGATCTTGCCACGGTACTCCTTCGGAAAGTTGTCGCCGTGGTAGATCAACGCCCCAACGTGAGAATGGCCGCCGCCGAGATCATTGGCGACGCCGTCGCGGCTTTCGTTCCACTTTGTTTTTGTATCCCAGTGATAGTGGTCGGCCGTCATGTCCATCAACTCGTATGCATGAGGATTGAAGTCCTGACCGTACATTCGCTGATAGTGGGCACCCGGAATCACGTGCCACAGATGGCCCTGCACGTTGTTCGTCATGAACCACTGGCCGTCTTCGTTGTAGTCGAGACCCCATGGATTTGTCGTACCGTTGCAGACGACTTCCACCGTGTGCTTGGTCGGATGGTATCGCCAGACGCCGCAGTTCATGAACGGGCGTTCTTCCTTCGGCGTCCCCGGCACGCCGGGATATGACGTGTCCACAATCCCGTGTCGACCGTAAAGCCAGCCGTCCGGTCCCCAGATCAGGCCGCTCACGAAGTTGTGACCGCAGTCTTTGCTCCAGCCATCCAGCATCACGACAGGTTCGCTGTCCGGAACGTCATCGCCGTTCTTGTCCGGGATGAATGACAGCGTTCCATCATGCAGAACCCACAACCCGCCGAAGCCCCATGTGAGACTGGTCAGCATGTAGCCTTTGTCCCAGAACACGGTTCGTTTGTCATGTTTGCCATCGCCGTCAGTGTCTTCCAGAATGATGACGCGGTCTCGGAGCTTCGTTTCATAAGGGCCGCCGCTGTATGTGTAACACTCGGCAACCCACAGACGTCCCTTATCGTCGAAGTCCATGCAGATGGGCTGCTGCACGTCGGGCTCGCCAGCAAACAGAGTGACATTGAACCCCGGTGGCAGCTCAATAAGCTTCACCATTTCGTCCGGCGAAGGAGGATTGGAATCCGGTGGATCGGTGTTAAAGGCTTTCGGAAAGTCGTCGCCTTCAGCGGAAGCGACACTGTTGAACACCCACAGTCCGATACTGACCGAAAACGTCGTCAGGGCAAAGATGAAACCACGAGCAACAGATCGTGTGGGAACACAAAAGGCACGAATCACGGCAATCACATCCTTTTTTGACGGCTTGAATCGACTGGAGGAAAGACAACGAGGCAGGCTGGACAGTGTGGCAATTTGAAATCATTTTGGC
>JANOZG010000641.1:0-2294 GCA_031429275.1 Planctomycetota bacterium | reverse complement strand
CGAACTCAAATTCAAAACCTCTAAAAACACAGCTTAATCCGCCACTTCGAACTACGCAAAACGGAATCGCACCCCGTTGGGGCCGATGAATCATGGCAGGGGCGAGGCCATTTCTTTGCGGCAGCCGCCAATTCGATGCGGCAGATTCTGGTCAATAGTGCTTTGGCTAAACAAGCCGAAAAGCGCGGCGGGGCGGCTCAGCAAGTCGAGATGGACGATTTGACGCTTGCCTATACCACCGATCCGGACCTGATTCTGGACCTGAATGACGCTCTGACAAAACTGGCCGCTGAAGATTTCATCGCAGCCGAACTGGTCAAGTTACGGCTGTTTGCGGGACTCTCTGTCACTGACGCTGGGCAGACGCTAAACCTAAGCCGCACTGAGGCTTACGATAACTGGAAATTTGCCAGAGCGTGGTTCGCCGCCCGCGGTGGGAGTCCGGGCGAAGTATAATTTCGAAAATTCTTCGGACGGTTCCGGGGCGTTTCCTGCATTGAGTATTGTCAGGCAGAAGTTTCTGCATTCCGCAACTCAATCAGGAACAAGGATCCCCGTCATGATTCGTACTTCTCATCGCCGAATTTCAGAGATGTTGGGCCACTTGTTCCACAGTTCCCGACGAACATTGAGCCGGTTCGAGCTGTCTGCGTTTGGTGCAGGACGCTCGAATCACCAGAAATTGGGCCGCAAAGGCCATCAGACAGGCCATTTCGCTGCCGCGATCGGCGAGTCACTTGAGGGGCGCGTCCTGCTGTCCGGTGTTCCGGCGCTGGACAGCAATCCAGGGGCGTCGGCGACGCTGTACCTGGACTTCGATGGCCATTTTGAAGCGACCTGGGGAAGTTACTCGAATGTCACGACACCGGTATTGGACTTTGACGGCAATCCCAGTGCGATCAATGCGGAAGAGGACAAATACATTCGCGACATTTGGGCCATCGTCGCGGAAGACTACGCTCCGTTCAACATCAACGTGACCACGGTCGAACCAGCGGTATTGGCCGCAGGCGTCCCGAGCAGTGCAGCCAACGGCATCGCCCTTCGCGTGGCGATCGGTGGTACATACGGAATGCTAGGGGGCGGTAGTGGCGTGGCCTACATCAACTCGTTCACGAGCTCGATTTCAAACGTCGCCTACGTTTTCCCAGAAGAAAATTCCGCCTTTTATCCAGCGATTTCGGTCGGGGTGACTGCCACTCATGAAGCCGGTCACAGCTTTGGCCTGCAGCACACTTCGCAAGGTGAGAACACATCTGCGGGCCAGTGGCAGGGAAACATGAACGGCTATAATGCTGGTTACGAAGATGCCTGGTGGACAACCGGCACTCAGGACGACATGGCCATGCTGTCCAACTCGCTAAATGGTTTTGGATATCGAGCCGACGACCACGCGGGCACCATTGCCGGAGCCACGCCTTTGGCACTGGGCGGGACCAATTTCGCTGGCAGCGGAATCATTGGAGCGGGAGGCGATGTCGATATGTGGTCCATCACAACCGCTAGCACGGAAAGCCTCAAGATAACGGTCGCAGGCAGCGTCATCGGCCAGAACCTGGATGCGGTTATTGATTTCATGGATTCAGCAGGGAATGTCATCCTGACCGCCAGTCCCAACAATTCCAATGACGCAGAAATGTTTGTCGAAGCCACTGGGATAAGATACATCGCGGTACGCGGTACGGGGGAGTACGGTCGCATCGGGCAATACACGATTTCTGCGGCGGCGAGTTTGCCGGGCGTGAGTCTTTCCAGTCCCATCGAATTGAAGACAAGTGAAGCGGGATTGAATGACTCATTCGCCATTTCGCTCAAAAGCAAGCCGGCATCAGATGTCGTCATTCCCATCACTTCCAGCAACTCGGCTGAAGGGACGGCCTCGACAGCCTCGTTGGTGTTCACGCCAACGAATTGGTACCTGCCCCAAACGGTCACCATTTTTGGTCAAAACGATGCGATGGTGGATGGTATCGTCCGATATGCGATAAACCTTGGGCCAGTAGCGAGTGCCGATGTCAATTACAGTGGCCTGGTAGTAGGTTCCGTTGCGGCGAGCAACGCGGATGACGACGTTCCCGGGTCAGCCTTTCAACTCGAAGGTTCGGGCAACATCTCCATCACCAGTATGAAAGTCGCCTCGGACGGAAGTCTGTTTGAGACGGGCTATTTCTCGGGCACGATGGATTTTGATCCTAGCCAGGGAATTACGGCAGTAACCGCTAACTCTACAAGCAGTGGTTTCATTGCCAAATACTCGGCAGCGCACGAACTGATGTGGGTGCGTCAATTGGGGG
>JANOZG010000640.1:0-8924 GCA_031429275.1 Planctomycetota bacterium | reverse complement strand
CAAAAATCTTTGATCGATCTGCTTCCGGGATCGAAGCCAGTGCTAGAGTGGACTCCTCAATCTGCAGACGTTCAGCATCCTTTGCCCTGATATCGAAAATCTTCAGTGCCCGCTCTTTGACATGTTCGATAGGATTGGATTCGGTAGTTGTGATAAAAACTCGATCCACCTCTTCCGTAACAAGGCCGTCCTGCTGTTGCCGAGGCTTCTGCACTTTCACTACTTTGCCGTTACACTTGACCCAATGACCTTTGACATGGTCCAACCGGAAGCGTTTGCGAGTCTCGGTGCAATCCACCATCATGTCATGGAACAAATCGTAATGCCCGGAACATTTCCAGACCTGCGGATGCATAATCAGGGCTGATTCCAGTCCGACCATTTGAAATGTCGCTGGCGCACCGGATGGCTGGATCAATTCATTGTGAGCGGACACCATGTCGTGGTACCACACATCGCGGACGTTTCGTTTGAGTTCCGTGCCAAGCGGGCCGTAGTCCCAGAATCCGTTCTGCCCACCGTAGATTTCAGAGTTTTGAAATATGAAGCCACGGCGTTTGCACAGGGCAACAATCTTTTCCATCGAACGGGTCATGAGGCAGGTTTCTTTCCTGAAAACCAAGTAATAACGATTCCGGCATCATCAGTCGGACGGCGGATTGTAGAACTCTGATTCGTTGCTGCAAAGCACGGTATCGGAAGTCCCTATTCCTCTTTCAGGGGCGCCCCGTCCAGATGGAATCTCTGAGTCGGACTGACGGACGTGACTGCGGGCAGCGTTTGTCTTCATTCGACTCGCCAAAATCAGCCGCCAAGTTCTACGAAACAGGAAGCTGCAAATTTAGTACGTTGACCAGCTTAGGCAAATTCGTAAACTCACTGCATGCAGCGAGACGAAATCACGCCAGAGTTCCAGAAAATCCTCAAGACGGCATTTACCCTTGCGGGAGATGTCTCAGCGTCTGCTTTGTTGATCCTGGCGGACCGGCCTTATGACTTTGCGACGCTAAAACGCGAGTCCAAAGGCTTTCGCCTGATTGTAGCGTCCGACAAAAAGGACGTCCAGGATGCAATTCGGCTGGATGATGTCGATCTCGTTGAAGTGACGCAGGAGCCACAGTCCCGCCATATTCAGGTTTCGCAAATTCTGCTTGAAGCCATGGCGGACGAACTTCTACAGACCGGTGATGTGGTTGTTGTCGTCTATTCCGTCTATGAGAAGGAAGGCTGCGATACTGTCAGCGTTGTGCGACTCGCCGAACAATTAGCTCGACTGACATCTCGTGATCTTCAGCGGCTGGAAACGAAGGTGCCACTGGAGACCCTTCGCATTGTAGTGGATTTGGCCTGTGAAATCGGCCGCGAAGGCCGCGAAGGCAAGCCGGTCGGGACACTCTTTGTGGTTGGCAGTCACCGAAAAGTGATGGAGCTTTCAACCGAACAGGTTCATGATCCGTTTCGAGGGTATCCAAAAGCGGAACGATCAATTCGCAACCCGCGCGTCCGGGAGAGCATCAAAGAACTCGCTCAGATTGATGGAGCGTTTGTAATTTCTTCCGACGGACTTGCGATTTCCGCTGGCCGCCATTTGCGAGCATCGGCCGATGGATTGACGTTGTCAAAAGGACTTGGATCACGTCACTGGGCCGCTGCTGATATTTCCAAAGCGACCGGCGCCATTGCGATCGCCGTTTCAGAATCAACCGGCACCGTTCGTGTATTTCAGGACGGTGTGATTGTGCTTCGCATCGAGCCTATGCGGAATGCCATGAAATGGACCGACGGCAAAGGCGAGGGCATTGGCGAATAGCCATCGCGAAACGACATCAATTCGTGGGGCTTCCGTTGGATAAATGGCGTCCACGATCTACAGTGATGCCAGATAATACAGCCTGAAAGCACTGCAGGAATTAACGATGACCGGAAACTTTGCCAGTCTGCTTCAGCGATTTCAGGGCCATCCAGTTTCGCTTTCAACGTTCGATCGCGGTCGAGTGCTCGGTGTGCTTGCGCATGTTGGTGACGACTGTATTCGCTTGACTGGAGTTCTGATCCAGGATGATCTCGAAAGCGGCGGTTGGGATGATCGGTATCTCATCGACGATCTCAAAGCAGGCCGAGGCAACCTGTGGCCAGAGATTATCGTACAGCGACATCACATCAACTCCGTCATGCTGCTTGATGAAAGCGATGTGGCTGATTTCAGCGAGGAGGTTCGCCCCGAATTGTCTGCAGTTGTTGATCCGCAGGAAACCGCTTCGCCTGTCAGTTCGGAGAATCGAGCCCATCAGCTCGACGATGTTTTGCATGCCAGTCTGTATCACGATGCGGTGATCATCGAACTTGGCGCGAGGCTGCTTCCGCTGGTTCGAGAAGATGAAACGAAGGGAAAGTCGCTGACCTTGCGAGTCACCTGTCTTCGGCGCGAACTCGAACAGCGTTTTGGTTTTGCGCTTCATGCAATTCCAGTTCGTTTCAATCTGCTGTTGCAGCCGGAACAATTCCGGATTCAAATCCATGGGACACTTATTCAGCAGGGAATTTTGCAGGCCGACAAATTGCTGGCTTTTCTTCCCGAAGGTCGCCATATTGAGATACCCGGGATTCGTGCCGTCGAACCCGCTTTTGGCCTGCCTGCAATGTGGATTGAGCCACAGCATCGAAAAGCTGCGGAGTCGGCTGGTTGTACAGTTGTTGATCCCTGCAGCGTGATGGTTACCAGTCTAGGTGCTTGCGTAGAGAAACATATTGCAGAGTTGTTGACCTATGATTGTGTGGCAGCGGCAGTGGAACGACTGCGGGAAACGCATCCCAAAACGATCTCGACTCTAGTACCGCAGCCGGTGTCGCTGCGCTCGCTGTTTGAGGTTCTGCGAAGTCTCGTGAAGGAAGGTGTTTTCATCGGGCACATTCTGCCAATTATTGAATCCGTCGCACGACATGTGGAACACGTGGATTCGATGGAATCACTTGTCAGCCGAGTTCGCATGGATGTGCATCGCATGCTTGGTCAGCGTTATTTGAATTCTTCTGGAGTAATGCCTTACATCAGCATTGATGTTAAAGCAACGACATTGATATTTCGACCGGAATCAAAACAGGAGGCACTCGATTTAGTGCCTCCAGATTTGGCTTCGTGCCTGACGCACCTGATTTCTGAAGTTCGCAGGATCACCAACTCAAGTGCAGAATCCAGTTCCGTTGGTCCTGTCCTTGTTGTTGATGGCAAACACCGCATCGCAATGTGGAAACTCCTGAGAAGACACTTTGATGCCGTTGCTGTCCTGAGCTTCGAGGAAATGACGGATTACCTTGAAACAAAATCCATCGGAACGATCACTGCCGAGAAACTAAGTTCGGACTTTGAAGCGAACAGTTTTGCGAATTCCACCCCTGTGGCCTGCGAATCACTGCCTCAAAAACCGCGGTGAAGTTTGATTGCACTGGCGTTCGCCGCTCTGGCTTTTACCGGTTTGCTCGGTCTATATTGCTATCCGCTCTTCGAGAGGGGCAGACTGTTTGTGCGATTGCTATGTCATGGTCAGATGAGGATGCCGCAGTTCCTTTGCCACGCCATGGCTCCAAGGATGGGTCTGCGATGGTATCGCGATCGCCAGAAATCAAGAAGAACCCATCACCGGACGCTCTTGATCGTGTTTAACTGTCGGGCATGGAAACAATCACACGTCAAGTTGGCGAACTCCATGCCAACGAGCGATCCGCTGCGGAACTGCTTCTGGGACACCGCCTGCGCGGGAATGAGGAACTCATCCTGCAGGTACGGGAACTTGATGTTGCAAAGCCAACGGTACAGGATTTCCGTCCGGCCCAGACGCTTGAGGAATGGGTTCATGTCTATGATGGGTTGAGTGATGCAAAGATCGAGAAGATCGATGCGATCGCCAAGGCCCGAGCAGATTCGACCCTTCTACGGAAATTCCTTTTAATTGTAGGTTCATGATCTCGATCGGGTGATCTGTACGCAACTCAGCCAGTTCAGATAAGACTGAATGCATGGTTTGTGTATGGTCTGGTTGATTCCGTCACACGCGATTCGCTGGTGCAGACGGTCGGCCGTAGCGCTCTGTTGCTTTCATTTTTCTGTTTCTGTCTTTCTGCATTCCCTTGCGAATGCACTTCGAGTTGAGGGCAGAAAGACTGAGGCTAAAAAATAAGATGCACGATGAACGTAAGCAGAAGTTGTTGGTGAGACGAGCGGGGTGCGTTAGTGCTCTGATTTTCGTTCGCAGCAATTCAAGGGATTCACATGCTCCGCTCGCCCGTGTTGGCTTGTGTTTGGTTGAGGCGAGCTGCCGGATTGTGAGACTACTATTTCATGAATCATGGATGCATAAACCGATCTGATTTGTCACTTATTCGTGATGTTGCAGGTTCCCAGGTGTGCATCTTAAGATTGGCTCAGGACCATACGGAGGCGGGATCGCCGCCGCAGATGCAGTATTGATTTCCAGAAGGCTAAGATAAGCGGCAACAAATAAATCCATTGAGTCCGCTACCGACGAAATTCTCGTCGGACTTTGTCTGGAAATGGTTTGAAATCACGGTGTGCCGTTTCCAATTCGAGTTTCGGTACGGTCGCGGAGCATCACCAGCTGAGAAAGGCTCAGAAGAAACAGACTGGATGCCAATTTCGACCGTGCGCCGAAAAATCCTCGTCAAACATGGATGATGCCACGAAATAACCTCGTTTAACAAGGGGGCTGTTGTTTCCCGTCCCCGGAAACGCCTCACCAGTTGGGTGAATTCGCCGCTCTTCCTCTTTCGAAAGCCTTGGAGCGTCGGTACCATCCGCGACCTCGGACGCCGAGGAAGTGTGTGTATTTGCGCGCTTGAGGCGGTCCATTTTGCCGCTTTGCTGTCGTTATTCGCTCAGTTCGAATCCTGCGGCATGACCTGTTTTACCCCATTTTCAAGTTCACGTTGAGGATCATTCTGCAATGGCTGACATTACCCTGCTTCGCAACATCGGGATCTCTGCCCATATCGACTCAGGGAAGACCACTCTGACCGAACGCATCCTGTATTACTCCGGACGCATTCACAAGATCCGCGAAGTGAAAGGCGGCGACGGCGGCGCGACCATGGACCATATGGACCTGGAACGCGAACGCGGTATCACGATTACTTCTGCCGCAACTCGCGTTTCATGGAAGGATGAGGAAACCGGAATCGAGCATCCGATTAACATCATTGATACGCCGGGACACGTGGACTTTACCGTCGAAGTAGAACGCAGTTTACGAGTTCTGGACGGTGCAATTCTTGTTCTGTGTGCGGTTGGTGGCGTGCAGAGCCAGTCATTGACCGTCGACCGTCAGATGCGTCGTTACGGCGTGCCGCGTATTGCATTCATCAATAAGATGGATCGCACGGGTGCCAATCCGACGAAGGTCATGGCGGCAATGAAGGAGAAGCTGCGTTGCAATGCAGTCCCGCTGCAGATTCCTATGGGCCTCGAAATGGCATTTGAGGGCGTTGTGGACCTGATTCGAATGGAAGCGGTCTACTTCGAAGGCGAAAAAGGCGGGGATGTTGTTCGCAGGCCGATTCCTGCTGAGTACAAGGAGGCCGCTGATGCAGCTCGCCGTGAAATGCTGGAAGAGTTGTCACTTCATGATGATGCTCTGATGGAAGCATTACTGGAAGAATCTGAAGTCACTGTTGACCAAATCCGCGCGATTGTCCGCAAGGCAACATTGGCACAACAGATCGTACCTGTGCTGATGGGAACTGCATTCAAAGACAAAGGCGTCCAGGAAGCACTCGACGCAGTTGTACGTTTTCTTCCAAGTCCTCCGGAACGCGACAAATTCGCCAACGACAACAGTCAGCCTGTGGACGAGACGGGGCATCATCCAAAGGTACTCCTGAGCGATTCAAATGACGCTCCGCTTGTGGCCATGGCTTTCAAGACCGTTGTCGAAAGTTTCGGTCAGTTGACTTACACTCGCGTTTATCAGGGCAAGATCGTCAAAGGTCAATCCTACATCAATGCTCGTACCGGGCGACTTATTCGATTTGGGCGTTTGGTGCGAATGCACTCCAACGATCGCGAAGATATTGATTTGGCCGAAGCCGGAGACATCGTGGCTGTCGTGGGTGTGGACTGTGCCTCAGGGGACACGTTCACAGCAGAAGGCATGCACTTGTCACTCGAAAACATCTTCGTGGCGAACGCAGTGATTCGGCTTTCGATTGAGCCAAAAAAACGCGACGATGCTGACAAGCTTGGCAAAGCTCTGGAACGTTTTCGCCGCGAAGACCCGACATTCCGGGTGTTGACCGACGAAGAAACCGGTCAGACGTTGATTGCCGGAATGGGTCAATTGCATCTTGAAATCTATGTTGAACGCATCAAACGTGAATACAAGTGCGAGTGCATTATTGGTGAGCCTCGTGTGGCCTATCGCGAATGTCCGACAAAGTCTGTGGAATTCAATTACAAGCACAAGAAGCAGTCCGGCGGTTCCGGTCAGTTTGCTCACATCGTGGGTGTGCTTGAACCGCTGCCAGAGACGTCCGAAACAACATACGAATTCGTCGATGAAGTCAGCGGTGGGCGAATTCCTCGTGAGTTCATTGCACCGGTTGATGCTGGTTTCCAGTTGAGTCTCCCGAAGGGCCCTCTTGGCGAATACGAAGTTGTGGGGGTCCGGATGCGTTTGCAGGACGGTAGTTACCACGACGTGGACTCCTCTGAAATGGCGTTCAAGATCGCCGGTATCGGCTGTATGCGAGAATCTCTGCGCAAGGCGGACATGACGCTTCAGGAACCAATTATGAAGCTGGAAGTCGAAGTTCCAGACGAATATCAGGGTCAGGTCACAGGGCACCTTTCCAGCAAACGCGGCTTGGTGACTGGCTCAGAAGTCAGTTACGGGGTATGCGTGATCAACGGTGAAGTGCCGCTGTCCAGCATGTTCGACTATGCCAACGAATTGCGGTCGATGACTCAGGGTAAAGGTCAGTTCAGCATGGAATTCCTGGCCTATCGTCAGGTTCCACGCGGTTTGCAGGGTGAAATCCTGGAACGCCGCAAGAAAGAAATTGAAGCATTGGCTGCTGCCAGGTAGGCACTGCTTCTTTCTGGTCGTCTGTAGAATTTATAAGGCTCCGTGGTGTAAACTACGGAGCCTTCTTTCTTTGTTCCTTGAACAACCATGGGAATGAAATCGACTTCAAATTCGTCATCCGCTTGATTCTCTCACAAGGTGGAGTTAGTGTCTGACAAGAAATGATGCACGCACGGTGCGAGCATCTCTCAGGAAGCGAACAACGTGAGCGGCTAATGTCAACAAGCCGGTGGGCTCCTTCGGGGCAAGGGCTGTCAGTCCTTGTTAGAAGGAATCGTCCGGAGCTTCGAAACCTTTAATCCTTCGCATAAAGACAGGGTGAAAATATGATCCGTAAACAAGGCCGAACCCGTCGGCAGTTTCTTGGAGCGGCTACAGCAGCTGCATTACCGATGATTCTCCCGTCGCATGTATTGGGACTGAGCGGGGCCATCGCACCGAGTGAAAAGATCACGCTGGGCGTGATTGGCATTGGACCTCGCTGCACATATGACCTCACGGCAATGCTGGGGCTGCCTGATGTGCAGTGTGTGGCAATCGCTGACGTTCAGGCCAGTCGCCGTGATGCCGGTAAGACGCTGGTCGACAAACATTATGGAACGTCCGACTGCAAGCTGTACGGAGATTTTCGAGAACTCCTGGATCGTCCGGATATCGATGCGGTATTGATCGCCACGGGAGATCGGTGGCATGCAGATGCCTCCATGCTCGCTGCGAAAGCTGGCAAGGATGTGTACAGTGAAAAGCCGTGCGGGTTGACGATCGAACTGTGCCAGCAGTTGGCGGAGACGATGAAAGCGAAAAATCGTGTTTTTCAGGCAGGGACACAACGCCGAAGCGTGCCGAACTTTGTGCAGGCGGTCGAGTTCGCTCAGAGCGGAAAACTTGGCAAGCTGCACACGCTTTATGCTTCTGTTTACATTCCGACGCTGGATATCAGTTGGCTGCCGGGCGAGCAGGCACCACCGAAAGACGTCTGCGACTGGAACATGTGGCTTGGTCCAGCTCCGTGGCGGCCATACAATCATGACTATGTTAACGGCAAGTGGCGTGGCTATTACGACTTCGATTCTGGCGCGCGATTGCTGGATTGGGGCGCGCATACGGTCGATTTATGCCAGTGGGCCAATCAGGCGGATGATACAACGCCAGTGTCTTACGAACCAACAGAAACAGGCATCACTTGTCTGTACGCAAACGGCGTGAAGCTGGTGCTGGATTTCCTGGCAACACCGTTTGCCGATCGTGGTCCAAACTGGATCACGAAACTTGGCACGTGCCCTGTACGATTCGTTGGTGAAAACGGCTGGCTGGAAACCGGTGACAGTGGTGAAACCGAAGTTTCATCGGACCATCTGCGAAAGCAACTTCAGGAATCTGCAGGCAAGGTGAAGGGTTTGGATGTTTCCGCTCATGCACGAAACTTCTTCGACAGCGTCAAGTCCCGCAAAGCAACGGTTGCCAATCCGGAAGTCATGCGAAACTCTCACATCGCCTGCCACGCCGCTGCGTTGTCATGGATCCTAAAACGTAAGCTGACGTTTGATCCTGTGAAACAGGAATTCGTCAACGACGACGAAGCCAACCGCCTGCGAACGCGTCCTGGTCGGAACTGGACGTAGTTCAAGGTTTCTGGTCAACAACTCGTAGGACGGCCTTACCAGGCCGTCCTTTCGAATTCATCGAGTACCACGCCCGCCGTTGAGATCACTTCCCAAGCCGCCCCATTGCGATTCAATGTAGCCGACTCGCTCCGCCGAGACGAGCCCACTAGATGTCCAGTTGCTCAATAAACGAAGGCGGCTTCCCAAACGCTATTGATCGACGAAG
>JANOZG010000639.1:0-14149 GCA_031429275.1 Planctomycetota bacterium | reverse complement strand
GCCTACTTTGATTCAGTCCTTCTTCCCTCCATCCTGTTCGCGCCGGCGTTTCATATAAAGTAATCGTGATGTTGTACCGCCGTCGGCAGGTGGCGGTGACGAAGAAGGAGGTGTTGACGACGACGATTTGTTCTCTGGTTTCGGCTCGATTGGAGCTGCTGGTCGGATAGGCTGCTGGCGTGTCGCCATAGGTCGTCCAGCGGTCGGCTCAGGTCGCCGGGCTTCTGCTGCACTATCACGCTCCTTGTTTAGCATAGACGATCGCACTTGTCCCGCACGCTCCAGCAACGCCCCCATTGTCGCGGTGGATTCGCGTTTGTTGCTGCGAAACAATCGTTTGATCCAGCCGAGGTCCATTTGGACTCGACGAATCGCCACATCCAAAGGCAGCAGGCAGACGATGCACATCAGGAACCAGTCGAAAATCGCACGACTACTGCGCTTCGGCTTACGGTCTCCAAAGATTGTGTTCGCCATTTCTTTCGCAGTTTCATCCGTCGGCAATTCAATACCGCCAGTCTTCTGAGCAATCTCTCTTAAGACAATCGGGTTAGCGCGGAAGCGGAGATATTCAGGTGAATACGAAACAATGAATCCAGCATACGCGGTTTCCTGTCGAGTCCCATCCGTGGCTCCTATCATCACCTGATAACGACCTTCGCCTTTCAGTGGCATGCTGGTCTGATATCTTCGGGGTGCGATCTGGCGAACCGGCTGTGACTGATTGAAGCTGTTCGGGCCTGTGACGGAGACATTGATATCCAGCAGAGTCTCGCTTGGATGAAAATCTTCTACGACGACCACACCTTCGTTGCCGTTCACATAGGTATAAACTCGCAGGTATTGTTCACGCCGCGTGCGGCTGATGCGTGTAATCATTTGAGTGACGAGCTGTTGATATTGATCCCAGCTCACCCAGTCCTTGCCCCAGCGTTCGGTGAGATCCGAAGTAAACGCCGCCGTGACACCAAGCCCATAACGCCAAACGGCCAGAATTGGATCGGGTTCGGTGTCACCCGCTGCGATCTCCGCTTCGGACGGTGGAGCAGCCAGAAGTATGGTCGCTCGCGGATCCTCCTTTGGTGACGTCAAAACGTAGCCATGCAACTGTGGCGATTCCAGAATGTCCTTCAACATCGGATCTGTGTTGACCCGAGCAGGAACAAAGTCGCGAATCTGCAACTGGCTGCGCCGAAGGGTTTTGGCCTCTTTGATAAAGATGGACGGCAACTGATTTGGATCGCTCGGAAAATAGAAACGTCCACCGGTTACACCGGCAATCTCCTCAAGAATTGCGGTATCGCCGTTATGCGGGAACACAGCTACCGTCGAAACAGACACTTCATTCTCGATGAATTTCGCGAGCAAATCCGGTGTTGGCGGTGATGCGTCACCATCCGAAATGATGATCATATGACGGCTGGAAGCATCACACTTGATCAAAGCTTCAAGTCCCATCTTCATCGTTGTCCCGAAGGTACCCATATCGCCGATTTCCGCGTTGTTAATGAGCGGCACTAGCTCGCTGTACTTCGACGCCGGCGTAAGTTCAAAAATCCAGTCGTCCCCCGAATTCGTCTGCGCCAAAGCGCCGACGAGGTCTTCAGAGTTTAAGACCTGAATCGCTTTCTTTGTAATTCGCTTGGCCCAACTGTTGCCCTGAGGAAACTCGCACGTATGCAGAATGATGGCCAATGCACCTTTGGGGAGAATCTTCTTGTTGGTGATCTCCATCGAAATGGGTAAGGCCTGTTCTACGAGTGAACCCTGCCATCCGCCCGGTCCGAAACTATTGGGGCCTCCGACCATCATGAATCCCAGCCCGAGATTTCGAATCGCATCGTGCAACGCTTCGACTTGCGTGCCCAGCATCGAATCTGCTGCGACGTCGGCAAAAATTACGGCGTCGTATGGCATCAGAGACAGCGGATCGTACGGAAACTCCAGCGCGGTCAGCACATCCACTTCACGTTCGCCCTGCTTCAAGGCGAGGACCATCGCTTTCCATTCAGCAGGGTTGCTCTGCGGATCCGTGACGATCAAAATCTTTCCGGGGCCGTCGAGATACAGATAGTTCCGCACCTCGTTGTTTTCCGACCGACTGTCGTCACCCGGCGCAACTTCGATACGAGCGGAGTACTCATAGTAGCCGGGCTGATCAACCTTAATCGGGACAGAGAAACGACTCTTGCCAGCCTCAAATTCAACTTCCTGGCGAGCGATCGTCGTTTCGCCTTCTGACAAAACGAGCGTCCCCTTTCCTTTTGCGAGAGAGGTAAGCACAACTGAGGCTTCATACGTTTCGCCCAGCCGGACGAAACGCGGCAGGTCGAGACGTTCAAGCAGGACCTCTTGTTTGTAGTCGTATTCAATCGGAACCACGTCAACGCGAACATCGCGCGACTGCAGGTCGTCGATGATATCCTTCAATTGCCCGACCGTTTCCGTGCCGTCGCTGACCAGTACGATGCGCCCGGAATTCTCTTCAGGCAGCATCGCCGCACTTAATGCCAGCGACTGTTCCAGATTTGTCGCATCCTGGCTGACTCGGGAGTTGATATATTTCTCAAACGGAAACGTTTCACGTGGCGGATATTCGACAGCAGCGGTGCGGCCGAACACAACAAGTCCAGCTTGATCAGTCGCTGGTTTTTCGGCCGCGGTGCCAGCAACCATTTCCAGAGCCTGGTTGCGGGCTTCATTCACCGAATCTGACAGATCCACGTTGTAAACGACGGAAATGATATCACTTGTTCTGACGGCTCGTGGTTCGGCCAGAATCACAATCAACAGGCCGCAAATGCACAGGCGACAGAATCCGGCGAAGGCACCACGTCGAGCAGGAAGTCCAGCATGGCCGGCGGCCTGCATCCACCAAACCCACGGCGTGAACAACAGAAGAAGAAAAGCCCACGGACGAGCAAATTCCAGTTCCTTGACAACTTCAAAAACTGGCCTGAAGATATTCATGTCCGCCAGCCATTGGAAGTTAATCCATTCGACGCCCCAGAATTCGATCTTTGTTTTTGACCATAAATGCGGAGCACCCGACGTGACGACGAACGTGGGTAAAATCGAAAAGCACAACAAACCCAGGATCAATGCGAACGCTGCCAACGGAATCGCGGCCTGCCATTTCACCTGGCGATGCGGCCTCGGAAAAACTCGGAAGACAATCCGTTTGAGTTCGTTCATGGAGTCAACTCCACCAATCGATGATTACCGGTATCCGCGACCAAAATACGTCCGTCACTCAGCACAGTCAGGTCCCAAGGCTGATAGAACTGATTCAGACCTCGCCCCGGCCGACCGTACCGTCCGACTATTGTGCCGTCCAGACGCATCACAGTCAGCCGTGCTGACTTGTTTTCGATGACATAAATCTGATTCTTTTTGTCCAGGCGAATATCGTAGGGATACTCCAGCGGAGCGGATTTTTCTGGCAAATTGATAACTCGGACAAACTTTCCACCATCTTCGAAGACCTGAATGCGGTCGTTGAACGCATCGACGACATAAACCTGTCCATCTTGCCAAGCCACGCCGCTAGGGCGTTGAAATTCGCCGTCTTTCGAGCCATGCCGACCGAATTCGGTGACATATTCGCCTTTTGTCGTAAATTTCTGAATTCGCTGCCGATCGCCGTATTCACCAACGTAGATGAATCCGTTGGGATCCTGAGCAATCGTCACTGGAAAGACAAATTGACCTGATCCAGTTCCCTGTGTCCCGAACATGTGACTGACCTTGCCACTGCCGTCCTGATCAAAGATCACGACGCGATGATAGTGCGTGTCAGCGACAGCGACGCGACCATCAATGAGTTTCCAAACACCTTCCGGCTTGCCAGCTGCGTATTCCGGCATATCCCATTGCTTCTGAAGTTGACCGGTCTTGTCGTAAACCAGCACGCGGCCAGCGTCGTCGAGCACGTAAACCGTGTCATTTTCGTCTGCGTAGAGTCCACGTGGTGCAGGCAGAAAACGTCCCGAGGCAGGGACTTTCCAGGTGTCAATCTTTGTGAATGACATTTCCGGATCGGAATTTGGTTCGCCGCAGCCAGCGATGAGCAGACAAACCAGGATCTTAAGTATGACGTAGGACGGGACTCCAGTCCCGTCCAGATCGGTACGTTTCTGGACGGGTCTGGAGACCCGTCCTACGAAATCGATCATACCGTCGCTCCCAACTGCCGCAACATCACGCGGTCACCCATCGACGGCATGACTTCGGGCACCTGATGCAACACCGATTTCGTCATTCCCGAGGCAACATGCCGAATGACAGATTCATGATATGCACCCACGAATGGCATGGAAACCAGTTCTAAGTCAGACTCGGAAGAAACGCAAATCCTCAACCGTTCCGGGCGAATACCGACATCGTCTTTTTCCAGATGACAATTCAAAAATACCACGGACTCCGAACCACTAAACCAATTCAGCGGACCAAGGAACTCGCCTAACTGCTGACTTGGCGGATGATCGTACAGCGTCCGCACCGAGCCTTCGAAAGTCACACGGCCTGCATCCAGACAAATCACATGTTCCGCCTGCCGCAGCACAGTGTCAGGTTCGTGAGATGTGAAGACCATTGAGATGTTTTCTTCTGCGACAACCTGCCGCACGATTTTCCAATATGCCGGTTTTCGTACCGGATCAACATGACCCAGTGGTTCATCCAATAATAGCACTTTGGCCCGAGATCCCAGTGCTCTCGCCAATGCCAACCGCGAGCGTTCGCCCTGAGATAACTCCGCCGGTAACGCTTGCCGTCGATGATTCAGATCCATCAGACTCAGCAATTCGTCTGTTCTTTTTGAAAATGAGCCGGATTTAGACTGGGGTTTCGTGGTCTGCGAAGCCTCCGCGCAAACAACGTCTAAATGCTGTGACGCTGACAGGTGTGGCCAGAGCCCGCCGCTTTGCGGAACCCAGAACAGCGGCAGACGATTCGGCTGTTCATCGGGAATACATGCTGATACTTCGCCCGAAGACTGAGTCTCGAATCCAGCCAGGACATTGATCAGCGAAGTCTTGCCTGCCCCGGAGAGACCGACAACCGCCGTCACACCTGAAGGAATATCAAGGGTGATCGAATTGAGACGTGCGTTTGGTGGTAAATTTACGCCCCGCAGGCTAAAAAGCGGCCTGTTCATGTGGCACTCAGCACAACGGGCTCACCGGCGAGTCGAACGAACAGGCGTTCCAGAAGCAGCTTAGGATCAACGCGACTTCCGCCCTTCATCTCTGTATCCGCCTCGATCAGCAGTTGCAGAATCCGGCTGGCACGTTCAAAGCCAATTCGCCGCAGATAGGCTTCACTTGCACCAATTGCATTCGGGAAGATTCCGGAACCAGAAATCGCATCTCGTAGCGGCGTGCCAGCTCTTGCGCGTTCGGTGGCCTCGGCGAGCTTACGAAATGTGAACGTCACGCCGCCCAGGACTTTCTGCGGCGCCTCACCCGCCATCATCAGTTTGTCGAGCGCCTCAAGTGCCTTTCCGGCGTTGCCGTCGCGAACGGCATCAAGCATCACCCATGTTGTTTCTGTTCGCCATCCTCCCACCACTTTGACGACGTCTTCGCGGGTGATTTCTGGCAAATCACCGACCAGTGACGCCAGCTTAGCCACCTCCTGCAGCAGCATTCCAACGCCATCACCGGCCAACTGGACAATCAGCGCGGCACTTTCGCGATCCATCGACTTGCCATACTCATCTTTCGCCACCCGTTGTAACCATTTCAGAAGATTAGCGCCGGTGAGTTCCGCACATTCTACCGCCAAGCCTTCTTTTTCGACGAGCTTGTACAGTTTCGTCGTTTTCGGCCATGTTTTCACATCCAGAATCAGCAACGATCCTTTTGCTGGGCTGGCCACGTACTTTTCGAGTACCGGCCGATTCGCTGAGACAAAGTCATCGGCATCTTCAATGAGTACGATTCGCTGATCGCCAAACATGGAGACTGTTCGCAGCTCGGTCATGACTTCCCGAATCTCGGCCTTATCACCATTGATTCGCGTGATGGACGATTCGGAATCTTCACCGCTCACACCGGGAATGCGGTGCAGAATCTCTGGCCGAAAAAATCTCTCCGGCCCATACATCACCAATACGCCATGCGCGACGGCAACGTCTTTCGATGACAGAAATTCTACAGCACTGACGCTCATTCAAGAGTCTCACGATTACTCTGGATCAATTGAAAAATGAATATTGGGATCAAGGAACTCATACCGGCGAACAAATAATCCGTTCATTCGCCAGAGCAGCCGCGTAGTGCAGTGCGGCTTGTATGTCCGCTTCATCAATATGATAGCCGTCCATGATCGTTTGATGAGATTCACCCGCCGCCAGGTTATCGAGGACTACGGAAATCATAACTCGGGTTCCCGCGATACATGCCTTCCCGTGGCAGATCTCCGGATCAATACAGATTCTATCCTGCCAACCCATCATTCCGCTCCGAATGCGTATTTCAGTTACCGCGAACATTATGGCACTACGTGCACCATCATAAGGTCGTGTGTCTCGCCGAGCCAGTTAGTGTGGCCGACAATAATTACTTTGCTTCCAGACGTTAGCACCTGATGACGCTCACCCCACTTAAACACAAACGACAGCAATGCGTCGGCCGATTGTTGCACAACTCGACTGAAAATCGGAGTCACGCCCCAATACAAACACATTCGCCTTGCGACGTCCTCACGATCTGTGATCGCGAGCACCGGTACGTGACCTCGCAATCGTGAAAGAGCCAAGGCAGTGCGGCCTGTCACAGTCGCGACAACGATCAAATCGGCGTTCAAATACTCCGACGCTGCGATTGCACCGCGCGTTACGGCTTCGGTAATCGGCCTGGCTCGGCGAGCTTCGTCATCTCGAAGATCCTTCAGGCTGGCAGCATTCACCAGCGGCTCGGCTTCCGCAGCAATCCGATCCATCATTCGCACACATTGCACAGGATGATGACCGATTGCAGTTTCGCCGGACAACATGACGGCGTCAGTTCCATCGATCACCGCGTTTGCAACATCCGTGACTTCAGCTCGAGTCGGCAGTTCGTTTGTCTGCATACTGTCGAGCATTTGAGTTGCCGTAATGACCGGAATTCTCAATTCGTTGCAGCGACGTATGATTTGCTTCTGCAAAATAGGGACGCGACTGATTTCCGCTTCAACGCCCAGATCGCCGCGTGCCACCATAACAGCGTCCGTGACGTGAAGAATGTTGTCAAGATCTGCAACAGCTTCCGTCTTTTCGATTTTTGCAACAATGAGCGGAACAACTTTAGGCCGATGCGAATCGATGAGTTGCTTCAGTTCACGAATATCTTCCGCCTGTCGAACAAAACTCAGACCGATAAAGTCGATTTGATTCTGCAACGCCCATTCAAGATCTTTGCGATCTTTCGCCGTGACACTTGGAGTACTCAGCGCGACTCCTGGCAAATTGACACCCTGCCGGCTCCGAATTCTACCTGCTTGAATTACCTGGCAGCGAACCCAGGCAGATTCTGGATCTTTCTCCAGAACCACCATCGCTACGGTGCCGTCTGCCAGTAGAATTCTGTCCCCCGGTTTAACGTCATCGATTAATGGTTCATAAGTACATGTCAGGTCAGTGGGTTCATTAGACGTTAAGCCGCGAACAAAGCGAAACGCGGCTCCTTCTGTGCACATGATTTCGCCGCCGGGAATTTCACCAAGGCGAATTTTCGGCCCCGAAAGATCTGCCAATAATCCAATCGGGCACTCAAGTTCGGCAGAGACGACGCGGATCTTCCGGACTAATTCCGCAAGCCATGAATGCGTTCCATGGGCAAAATTCAGGCGAAAAATATCGACGCCACTGATCACCAATTCCCGCAGCACTTCAACAGATTCACTGGCCGGTCCGACCGTTGCAATAATTCGTGTCTTCACTAGTTTCTTGCGAAGAGGGATGCGATGAGCACTTGGGACGGACATTCAAATCTCTCCTGAATTGCCTGCTAAAAACAAATTCGCGATTAATGATTTCAATGCCTACAAATGCACAGGAATGAAGCGTTGCTGCTCGCCGGGCTGCGGTGTTTCCGGTGGATCGATCCATAGAATAGCCTGATTCCTTTGAAGGCAACCCTGAACATAGGATTTAAAGTGCTTCGTCAGCACCATAAGCAGTTCTCGTTCCGCATTCCCTTCAGCAGTGATTCCAGGCAGGTTTGCAACCCGAGCTGTCAATCGACCGGTCGTAGTGTCGCGATTCAGAATCACGATGCAGTTAAAAACTGGTACCGAGGCTCCACCTGTTCCGCAGGAGGAATCCTTTGCCTGAGGTAAGAAACTTGAGGAACTCATCGAGTTGTTCCAGAAAGTGAATTTGCAGTGGAAAAGTCGTGGTTCCGCTTGTGGAAGTTTCCACGTATGCCACAGTTCATAAATTGAAATCGTTGTCAGCCATCGGGCTGTAGTTTTCAAACCGCATATACTCTTTACGCCATGTCAGACGAATCAGGCCTGTTGGACCGCTTCGATGTTTCGCGATGATGATCTCTGCTTCTCCCGGACGATCTTCTGGATCGTATGCATCGGGACGATGAAGAAACATGACCATGTCCGCATCCTGCTCGATCGAACCACTTTCTCGCAGGTCGGCAAGTCGCGGCCGTTTGTCTTCACGCAGTTCGACGCCGCGATTTAGCTGAGCCAGCGCGATTACCGGAATCTTAAGTTCCTTGGCAAGAAATTTCAGCCGACGCGAAATCTGAGCGATCTGCTGTTCTCGTGGAGAACTCTTGTCGTCTGGTTCAATCAACTGCAGGTAGTCAATAATGACTACACCCAACGGCGATTTGCGATGCTGACGCCGGGCAATGGCTGCCACTTGAGTCATCGTGCGGCCAGGTTTGTCGTCGATGAACAGAGGTAATTTTGAAAGATCATCGGAGGCCTGGACCATCGCATCATGCTGCGCGTCGGTGAGCGTTCCTGATCGAAGAGCATGTCCGTCAATACGGGCCGTGATCGAAAGGAAACGCTCAGCCAGTTCCAGATTCGATTGTTCAAGACTGAACAGCAGTACGCCCTTCCCCGACTTCCGAGCCACCGCTTCCGCGATGTTACACACGAATGCGGTTTTTCCCATACTGGGACGGGCAGCAAGAATGATGAGTTCTGTAGGCTGAAACCCTGTCGTCTGATGGTCCAGATCGGTAAAACCGCTCGTGATCCCCGTTACGTCGCCCGCTTTGGATTGACGTTCTTCCAGACGAGCGAATGTTTCCAGCAGGATGTCGGCGATTGCAAAACTTCCGGTGTCTCCCTGCGATTCCAGAATCGAAAAGATCCGCCGTTCCGCGCTTTGCAGCAAGCCTTCAACGTCGTCGCTCGCCTCGTAACTTTCGCTCAGAATCTCCGTACACGCGTAGATCAAACTGCGCTGCATCCATTTTTCGCGAACGATTGTCGCGTAGTATCGTACGTGAGCCGCGTGCGGCACGGCTTCCAGGATCTGAGCCAAATACCCGGCACCACCGACGTCTTCGTAGTGCCCACTGCGTACTAGCTCTTCTGCAAGCGTGATGGCGTCGATGCCACGGATGCCGTTTTCATACAGACGATGTATGGCGGAGTACATCTTCTGATGAGCGTCACTGTAGAAGTGTTCGGCTTTAAGTGATTCGCCGACTTCGTCAATGGCCTCATTCATCAACAGAATGCTGCCGAGTACGCCCCGTTCGGCGTCAAGATTCTGCGGTGGAAGTCTGAGTCTGTCGTCTGCCATCAATCCTGATGATCCCGAGTTCCTGTGGGCACTTCAAAAAATTCAATGGCCCGCTTCACTGGTGGGATTGAAGGAGCCCCGTTGTTTAACAAAAAAATTGTTTAACCCGTGGCCGATAGGCCAGGATGTACTGTGGTCTGGCCTGTCACCCATGGGTGAAACGTCACAATCAATGTCGATACCCAACTCATTGAGCGGGCCATTGAAAAGTTGACCTATCCAACAAAAATCCTCAGACAACTCAATGCCTGAGGACTCTGTTTTATTAAATGGACTGCCCTAAAGCAGCATAGACGTTCCGGTCGGAACGAACTCAGCCACTGGTTGCTGATGGCACAACCCAGACCTTGACTTCGCTCTGCACCTTTTCGTGAAACTTCAATTTCACGGTATACATGCCAAGTTCTTTGATCGGCCCGTCAAGGCGAACGTTCTCAGCCTCAACTGGGTGCCCGGCAGCCTTCAGTGCTTCGCTGATATCTTTTGCCACCACTGATCCATAAAGATGGTTGTCGGCAGTCGCGTGAGCTTCGATTGTTGCGCTGTACTTAGCAACAGCGTCTGCAATTCGCTGCAATTGCTTGACACGGCCAGCTTCGATCGCAGCCAAACGTTCCTTGTGCTTTTCGACCATCCGCTTGTTGTGAAGAGATGCAACGGTTGCTTTGCCCTGAGGCAGCAAAAAGTTGCGAGCGTAGCCCGGCTTTACCCGAACGATCTCACCACGCTGACCTAGATTATCAACATCATGAACTAGCAGAACTTCAACATTGCGTGAAGTCGTTTGAACTACGCGAGCCATCGGAAACAAATTCCTTTTTCACTTTTCCTGACTGAACGATTTCCGTCGTCGGAAAACTACGTTCAGCTATTTTTGATATCAACTAACAGAATACCGGAATTCAAAGCACACTAAAAGGGAACATCGTCCCCGCCTGTGGGCATATCATCGTAAAAGGCCTGATCCGGAGACTTATAGGAATCCGATTCATGACTGCTTTCATTGACTCGACTATCGTCATTTCGTTGTGGAGATGTTCGAGCTTGAGCAGCCGCAGGCCTCGCAGGACCTCGCGACGCAGAGTTGCCACCAGCTCCACCGGAAGATGGTGGACCACCGGGTCCTCCACCGTCACGACTTCCCAACAACTGCATCGATTCCGCGACGACTTTCAACTTAGAACGTTTTTGTCCAGTTTCTTTGTCTTCCCAGGAATCCTGCTGTAATCGACCCTCAATCAGCACAGGCCGCCCCTTGGCCAGGTACTCACCAGCGATTTCTGCAGTTCTACCCCACAACGTCACTTCAACGAAAGTTACTTCTTCCTTACGTTCATTTGAACGCTTGTCAGTCCATTGGCTGTTGACAGCCAATGAAATATCGCAAACCGCACTGCCACTCGGGATGAATCGCACTTCCGGGTCGCGTGTCAGATTGCCGACAATGATAACTTTGTTGAATGAGGCCATGTATTACTCCGTTCCGGACAATCATCAGATCACATGGTTGACTATGCCCAGTCTCTGAACGTTATTCGTCTTCCAGCTCCGGTATTTCTTCGTCACGACTGCGGTTGCTTCGGCCACGGCGTTCACCTTCTGGTGCTGCCTCTGACGGAGATGGAGTTGCGCCAGTGAGAGAAGCCACAGTTGCATCAAAGATCTGCTGCGAATGCGCGATGATCATTTGACGAACGATCGTTTCGTTCAGCTGGCACTGACGGATCAGAGTCTTCATGCCAGCACCACGCATCGTGAAACACACGATGTAGTGCAGACCTTTTTTCATCCCATTGATTTCGTACGCCAGCTTACCGTCCTGCCATGGTCGATGAGCAACCACGGTTGCTCCGGCCTTCGCCAGAACAGCCATGATTTCGCCTGTCACGCCGTCTGGGTCAGTGGCGTATTTGCCACTATCCACAAGGAACATGCCTTCATAAAAGTGCTGACGCACTGGGTTTTCTGCTACGGCTGACACGGAACATTTGCTCCTGAAAAACTAATCTTCAACAGACACGAGACCACAACCGGCCGCGCCACACTGGAAGACTGACTAAAAAGAACCAACTTTACTAGTGGACGCCTGAAGAATCTACTCATCAGGCGACCGATTGAAACGATTCATCGCACTTGCAACTCCGTCTGCAATCCATGTTTCGATGGAATCTGCAGCCTTCATTGTCATCAGCTCCGATTCAGAACGCTCCTCGGCACGAAACCTTGAGAGAACAAAATCGGCAGCATCCATTTGACCCGGAGGACGCCCGACACCCAATCGCAACCGGGGAATCTGATCGGTCCCCAACCGCTGAATTATGTCAGCCAACCCCTTCTGCCCGCCCGCAGAACCGCCGGCTCGCCAGCGAATTCTGCCTAAAGGCAAATTCATATCATCACAAACGACCGCTACATCTTGCGGCAACACTTGATAAAAGCGAGCGACCTGATGTACAGCGTCACCGCTTCGATTCATATACGTTGTCGGAGCAATCAGGAGTATTTTGCCAGTGGCACCAAATACTTCCCAGAGTTCCGATGAGAATTTTAACTGAGCCTTACCCGGCTGAAACCGCCTCACCAACTCGGCAATTGCATCAAACCCGACATTGTGTCGAGTTCCCGCGTACTGAGCTCCTGGATTGCCAAGGCCTACCACCAGTTTCACTACCATGAACCCGGCCTCGGCTCAAGCATTCAGCTACACAGCTGCCTTACGAGCATCATACAACTCAACAAGCACTTCGCTGGCTGGCGTTACAAGGTTCGCATGTTCAGGCATTTGCAAATCGCTGGCTTTTACAGTGTCCCCAATCTGCAAAGCACCCATACGCACAATAATTGATTTCGGGACTCGAAAATCGGGACAATCGATCGTGACGGTCTTTGCGTGTTGACGAACGGCACCGCCGTCCTTCAAACCAACAGCTTCGCCACGCAACTCCAATGGAATATCCACGGTTGCTCGTCCAGCTGGATCAACACGCCGAAGGTCAATATGCAACACTTTTGTGCTGAAGACGTCCCACTGAAGCTCCTGCACCACGGCTTTGTCAACGGTGCCGTCGAGCTCTACGTCAACGACAGACGAAAGCGTAGATACAAGCTTACCGATTGCATCCCGGCAGATTGTTGCTGAAACACCAGGCTTATTTAGCCCGTAAATATTCGCAGGCACTCGACCTTGATCACGCAAGCGACGTGTATCAACTGTGCCAACCTTGGTGCGGCGTTCTGCCTTCAAAAGAAGATCTTCCGACATCTTGCGAGTACCCTGAATCAAAACTCAATAAAACTTGTGATCAAACACAAACTCGTTGATTTTGGCATCAATGCCTTTGCCAACGATGACGCTAACGGTTTTCGAGCAAATTGAGCGACTTGAAATTCAAATAAACTTTAAGCCCCTGTTTTTCGCAAGCGGCGGAGCATATCGATCTTGAATTCAACGTTCAACACCAGAAGGATAACTGTTATTGAGATTCGCAAAGGCTTCTCAGGAAGGCCAAAGCGGACCAGATTTCTCTGGTCAAGCCATTTTTCAGGGTTCGATTGGCCCAATTGACTGCTTTCCGCAGAAAATGACGGTAAGCTGCCCAATTGCAACATCAGCGGGATGATTTGCCCTCACTCTGAGTTTACTCGGCGGCTTGCAGAGCCATTTTCACCAATGGTCTGTAAGCACTTTTCCCGGAGCAAAGGCGCTGCGAACAGACTGGGAAAGACCGCAGCCGCCTAAATCGACAGCCTACATGTGCTGGTGAGGCGGCTCAAAATGCTGCAATTCTCAATTCATACCCTTTTTTACAAGCCTGAGCTTACACAATGTCGACTCAAGTCGCCGCCAGCATTTATGACTATCCGAAATACTACGATTTGCTGTTCGGATCAGACGTGGCGTCGGAATTCAAATTCCTGAAAGCATGTTTTGCCAAACACGCCGGCTGCGAAGTCAAACGCGTTTTCGAGCCCGCCTGCGGAACCGGCCGACTGCTGATTAAGCTTGGCCGTTCGGGCTTTGACGTCGCAGGAAATGATCTAAATCCCAAAGCTGTCAAATTCTGTAACGAACGCCTGAAGAAGTACGACTTGCCGGGGGCCGTCGTCGTCGGAGACATGTCGGACTTCAAAGTCAAAAAGAAGTTCGACGCCTCATTTAACATGATCAACAGCTTCCGACATCTGGCGACCGAGAAACAGGCCCGCGCTCACTTTGAGTGTATGGCCAAAGCCATGAATAAGGGCGGATTGTATGTTCTCGGTATTCACCTGGAACCAACCTCATGCCCGCCGATGCAGGAAGAAAGCTGGACGGCTCGTCGGGGCAACCTGGTTGTCAATTCACACATGTGGTCCAAGGGTATTGACCGCAAAAAAAGA
>JANOZG010000638.1:0-4144 GCA_031429275.1 Planctomycetota bacterium | reverse complement strand
TCCGGGTTCTATCGAGTCGTGTTTACCGCCCTGACTGAAATTGATGACGACGACATCCGTGTTGCCGTGGTTGGCATGTACAAGAGATTCCATAAACTCGTATGCCGCCAGTTTGAAACAGGACACGGATCCGGTGATCTGGAATCTGGCTTGCCGACGGAGATGGCCGCCTGGGGGTTGCTTGGACTGGCCACGATTTCAAACATTATTCGAGAACTCAAACTACTGCCGCCGCGTCAACGAGAGCGAATGTTTGCAACTGTGGCAAAGTGTCTCGTGGGTGGAGAGCTTTCGTAGGTTTTTTGGCTGAAATGTAAGTATATGCTTACTCAAAGGGCGAGTCACTATGGACGATATGCAGGACAATTTATGAATATTCAACGCCTGGCTGTCATCGTCAATCCCAAAGGAGGACGCAAACGCGGTCTCAAGGTCCTGGAAAGTGTCCAGCCGATATTCACGAACGCTGGAATCGACTTGAAGATTCATCTGACACAGCGATCGGGTCACGCGGCAGAGATCGCTCAGTCACTGGACAAAGAATCCTGCGACGCCATCTGTGTCATCGGCGGCGATGGCACGTTTCACGAAGTGGCGGATGGGCTGTTGCATCGTGCAGAACCGATTTCGATTCCGCTGGGGATTATCCCGGCCGGAACTGGAAACACGATTGCCGAACACCTGAAATGCAAAGATCCGCTGGACGCGGCCCGCAAGATTGTCGCTGGGAAACAACTGCCACTGGATGTGGTTCAAGTGACATTGAACGACCGGATTGTTTATTGCGTGGATCTTGTCGGCTGGGGCGCGGTGTCGGACATCAATTCCAATGCCGAGCGATGGCGATGGCTGGGTCCGCCACGTTATTCCGCAGCAACGCTCTGGCAAATCCTGCGGTCCAAAAGGCGTCGCGCAAAGCTGATTCTCGACGGTCAAGCATTCGATGACGATTACCTCTTTGTCGTTGCCTGCAATCCCAGATTTATAGGGCCAGGAATGATGCTGGCACCGCACGCCGAAATTGGGGATGGCAAAGTTGACGTTGTTGTTGTTCGCAACGCCTCTCGACGGGAAATGCTGAAGCTGTTCACCAAAGTCTTCGATGGCTCCCACCTGTCGTTGAAATTTGTGGAGTACCACCAGGTTCGTTCGTTCGCCATTGAATCGCAGACGAATGATCCGCTGGATCTGGACGGAGAGATGAAGGGCCATACACCGATGTCAGCAGAAGTGTTGCCGGCTGCGTTGTCGATTCTGGCCTGACGACAACTCAGTTGGTCATTTTCAAACTACAACAATTCAATGGAGACCCGGAAAATGTTTAGACTTGGTGAGGTGGGCATCCGTGAGCATCCGGTCCGACAACACTTCACGTGCTTTCCAACGCGCAGACCAATCCTGCATTCCTTCTTGATGCGAATGAGACACAAGTATGTCAGTCCAGACATTCCCCAGGACCACGTCCTCCAGACGCAAGATTGTTCGTGCGAGTTTGTTAGCCTTTATCGCGACTTACCTTGCCTTTTGCGCTCACTTTCATGTTCGCCAGGAGTGGTATCTTCTTGAACCCAATGCTGATCCGACAGGTGGGGGATCCTCTGAACTTGAAGGAGAAGAGTTTGTGCTCCCGATTCGTGGTGAGGCGGAGATTCACTACCGCAAGTATATCACGACATCTATGCCCTCGAAGGGATCAGTCTTCTATCTGCATGGCAACAAAGGAAACATGAATAAATGCGAGTGGGAAATCGAGTTCCTGATCGAGCTTGGGTACGATGTCTGGACCATGGATTATCGCGGGTATGGGGGCAGCGTTGGCACAATTAGCGAGTTGGCTTTAAAAGAGGACGCAAAGGCCGTCTTCGACAAGATGACGGAAGAGGATTCAACGGAACCAATTGTTATATGGGGGCGATCCTTCGGAAGTGGAGTTGCCGCTTCCGTTGCGGCCGAGGCCAATAGAAAGCCCAAAATGCTTGTTCTCGAGACACCGTATTGGTCGCTTGTCGATGCGGTCAGACAGAAACATCCGTATCTGCCGCCCATAATCTTCCGATACGAACTTCCGACATACAAGTTTTTGAAGTCTGCAAGATGTCCAATCCATTTGATCCACGGCACTCAGGATGAAAAGATTCCTCCCAACTCCAGCGATCGGCTACACGATCTCTGCGAAACTGAAGGGATCAAAGTAACTGGGCACTCGGTCATGTGTGGCAAACACAACCTCAGAGAACTGGCTGAGTTCAATAGAATTGCCGCGAGCATTTTGACTGCAAATGAAAATGAATAGGAGTCAGCCGACGCTTGATGAGAACTCGAATCATTTACTTGCTCAGTGCGTTTGCAGTTATGCTCGGTGGCCTTGCTTCGCGCCGATATCGCTCCGTCTTGCCGGATTATGTTGGCGAATATGCCGGCGACACGTTATGGGCGTTGATGCTCTACCTGTTGGTCAGCACTGTGTTGGCTGGCCGTCCAGTTGCTTTTCGAGCGACGATCTCGCTGGCTCTCGCGTTCCTTGTCGAGATCAGCCAACTGTACCACGCCCATTGGATCGACAGTATTCGGAACACAATGCCGGGTGGATTGGTTCTCGGCTTCGGATTCTTGTGGACCGATCTCGTTTGCTACGCCGTCGGCATCGTCGTGGGAGCTGTCACAGAGCGGGAGATGCGCCGCGTCGATGAATAAGTCCTCTGCATTCTCTCGCCCGAAAGTTCCACAGATCGACGCTGTTTGCACAGGCAACACGACTGATCGCGGTTTTGCGCAAGGTCAGGCGATGGCAGAAACCATTCGTGAATCAGCCGAGGCCATCCACGAGCTGGAGGCGTTTCGGCTGCAGAGGCCGTGGTGGCTTCCGTATGGTGCCTTTGTGAAACTCGCTGATTACAAGGCTGAGCGTGCCCTGAGGACTGGACTGGCCAGCGAGTTGCCCGAAGCATGGGCTCGTCTGCAAGCGATAAGTCAGGGCTCGGGCGTGTCTTTACAGCGACTGTCTCTTTTGAATGCGCTCGAGCCCGTCTTATCCGATCTGTCCGGATGTGTCACGGGATTGGAAGCTGGCTGTTCCGCCGTGGCAGTTGGTGCCGATCGCAGCGGGGGCCACGGCACCATTCTCGCTCACAACTTCGACTACCTTCCATTGGTGCAGCGTTTCTATTGCATCCGCGACGAACGTCCGGACAACGGGTTCCGATCCCTTCAGTTCTCGATCGCTCCGATGGCGGGAGTTGTCGATGGTATCAACGAAACCGGGTTGGCAGTTACGTTCAACTACGCATATGCGACTGATCGCGATTGCCCGGCACCAACGATCTCGATGCGTTTGGCCGAGGTCCTGGCACAGTGCCGCGCCGTGCGGGATGCTTGTGATTATCTCACGCATTCGTCTCGCTGGGGAAGCGGGCTGATTATGCTGGCTGATGCCCATGGAGCCACCGCTTCGCTGGAATTAACTCCGACAAAGTACTGCATTCGTCATGGCTCACCACACGGAATCGTCACCCATGCAAACCGAGTTTGCGGAGAACCAACGTCGGCTGTTCAGCTTCCAGCAAACGCAGTGCATGGCAATCGATCTCCTCGAGCGTTACGCGGCCATCGTATCCACTCTTCGTCGGAACACCGGGAACGGGCACTCCGCGATATCGAACAGATCGACTCACCGCTGAACCCGGACACACTCGCAAAACGAATGGCGAATCATGGTCCAACCGAGTCGCCATCGCGACAAACTCTCTGCATGCACAGCGATTACTGGTACACGACTGCTTGCATTCAGCTTCTGCCTGAAGCACGCCGCCTTCGAGTTTCTTACTCAACTGCTTGTCAGGCTCAGTATACGGACTTTGTGATTTCGTGAATCAAAATTCGTGGGGCGATCAATTGTCAACCAGGAATCATCGAACCGAATACGTTTCAACCAGTTCTTGATTCAGCCTCTGCTTCAATGTTCGCCAGTCCATGTTCAGTCGTTTAGAGGCTCGGCCATAATGTTTATCTTCTGCGGCGTAGACCATGGAAACGTAGCGTTCAATGAGTTCTTCAAGTGTGAAATCCCCCGCAGCAACATTGCGGGCGAAGTGATCTTGCGGCGTGGATCCAGTGCGTTCGCGGCTTGGCTTGGCTGGCGTGTACG
>JANOZG010000637.1:0-8229 GCA_031429275.1 Planctomycetota bacterium | reverse complement strand
CCGTCCTACGTCGCTGCAACCACCCGCCGACACCGTCCCACCACTTACGATTTCGCAATTCCGTCTCGCCATGACTGTCGGGGACACTGCGGCAAAAAATGGCATGGCGAAATTGTCACGCGAGGCCGTGAAAGAAGCGATGCTCGGTGGAACACCGGTGCCCGATCCTTCAGCGACACCGATGACCAACAGTCGCGTGGTACGTCCGTCGCGAGGCGTTCCGACAGACGCAGCCGGTCAGTTCGATGCCGAAGTTGTCGCGTCACTGCAATCCGTCATTGCAAAATGGGATGGCGAAGATTATCCCGCCGCTGACGTCTACAGGTTGCTCAAGCCGCTCGTGTTTCCCGCATCACGTCCGGCAGACATTATGCTCTTTCCCGACAACACAAAACTTCGACAGGCGAAGGAGAAGAGTCTGGGAGCCACACTTGTCGATTGGGCGCAGAAAGCAGATCAGCTCTCCGATCTAAAGTCGCAGATCGAAGCGCGTCGGGCCAACCCAACGGCAACAGTGCCAGCGTTGGTCCTGTTGACAAAGATCGATCTCGCCGTAAGTGATGACAAAGCCGCGGTTGAACATTTGAAGGCTCTGTCGGAGGCGATGCAGAAGACACCGAATCCCGCAACATACCAACTGGCCTGTCACGCGGCCCTACCGGCGGCAAGCAACAAGGAACTCGAAGATGCTGCATACGCAGTTCTTAAATCAGCCGTGCAGATGCCATGGTCCACGCCCGATCCCAACAATGTCCGGGTAGGCAGCGAAACGGGGAAACTTGATGAAATGGTCAATCGATATCTCGCCAAAATTGGTGATATCGACGGCGTGCGAAAGTACTTCGATGCACAACAAGTCGCCAGCCAGGCTGATGCTGCTCGCTACGGCGGTGACTATGGCCTGTACAAGCAATGGGAAGATCTTGGCCGTTTCGCCACCGAAGCCGCTCGCAACAACATCCCTTCCATCGCAGCCGATTATCTTGGCAGGGCTGCTGATTTTGACGCAAAGCAGTATTCGCCGCCGGATGTCGCATTTCCACTCGCGGTCGTGGCCAATGATTTCGCAAAACTGCAGCCGCGGGAGCGTTACGAGGCATGGCGCAACTGGACGATGCCGACAGAAACGCGCCGCAGTGTACGATGTGTTGCAAATCGAATTCCCGGTATCGATATCCCCGAGGTTATCGTGTCCTCAGATTCGTGGTCAAAGCTCAGTCGTGAAAGTTCTGTGGTGTGCAATCTGACGGAACTGATCGCCGCCGCTCGGGAAGCTGGCAAGTTGGAGGAACTTTCGAATCTTGCCGTGAAAGCGAAGGATGAAAAACTGCCAAACGCCGATTTCCTGTGGATGCTGACCCTGGCCGAAACCGGCAGTCGCGAAACGTTCGAGCCGCTGTTCCGACAGTTTTTTGATTCGATGGTCGAACGCCGCAAGGATCGCAATAACCGGACGGCGTTTCCCGATTTTCTGGTAGCACAAACGTGCCTGCAGTCGGATGCGTTGAGTGACATTGCTGTGAGTTACGGGAAACAGAAAATCCGAAAAGCATTTGAAGATACAAACGGTTCAAACTTCGTGGCGCATATTGAAACGGAGTTTGCAGATCGTCTGGCGAAAAATCTTGGCAGCCACCTGAATTCAAAGATGCAGACACAGCTTGCGAACTGGGTGGCGGAAACCGTTGGAGCGAGTGGCCCGGTCAATCCGGACAGGTACTGGCTTGGTCATGACAATCTGATTTCGCACTATTCGGGCGGTTACAGGGATGCGTTGTATTTGAAATGGCCGCTGAACGGAGATTTTGAGTTTCATATCGACTGCCTGGAGAAGCATTGGGGCGAATGTGACGCTGGTTATGGTGGTGTCATTGTGACATCAAACAACTGGGGCAACTCCGCCGGCGTCTTCAACTTTACAGGTCAGGACCAGATTGAGCGCCCAAATGGCATGAAACGTGGCGTGCCGTCATTCAATCACATCACGATTCAGTCACGCGCAGGCATGATGCGTTATCTGAACAACGGTCGCCTGGTCTACGAAGAAAAAATCTCGGGCACCGTCCCATGGATTGTGTTGGCGACCGAAGGCAACAAGATGTCGGTGTTTCGAAATCCTCGACTGACGGGAACTCCGACAATTCCTCGGGAAGTAACACTGATCAGTGACGACAGTATGCCAGGCTGGGACGGCAGTGGATTCGGTGGCTCCACGCCATCGCCACGCATCCTCGCGGAGAAGGTCGTCGATCAGAACAGTTCCGCATTTTATAGCCAGCGAGACGCACAACGCTCTCCGTCCTGGTCGGTGAATTCAGGCGTGATGACAGGTCGAGCAAACCCGGAATCTGATCCTGATTTGCAGAGTTCTTTGGCATTCTGCCGACCGCTGCTGGACGGTGAAACGCTGACGTATGAGTTTTACCGCGAAGGCGATCACACTGTCGCTCATCCGTCGATCGGACGGCTGGCGTTGATGATCGAACCCGATGGTGTGAAGTCACACTGGATCACGTCCGGCTTGTTCGATGCGGATTTCTACAAGATTTCACAAAACAACAGCGTCGTTGAAGCAGAGTGTCAGCGTGGTCCGAAAACATTGCCGCTTAAGAACGGCGATTGGAATCTGGTGACGATGTCGCGACGCGCAAATGAGGTGCAGCTCACTTTGAACGGTGAGCTGGTCTTCTCACGGCCATTGCCGCAGATGACGGATTTTCGACCGGGGTTCTTCCGCTATTTCACACAGGAAGCGCGAGTTCGCAAGGTGACGCTTAGCGGTGACTGGCCGAAAATTTCGGATGTCGCAGAGTTGAATTCGCATTTGATGGATCTGGCCGCGCCGTTGACTGTGGCGGACCGCCGATTAATCAACGCAATGTTGCCAGATGTGCTGGAAGAATTTCAGGTTCCCGAAGTTCTGGCAAAGGTGAATGAGATCTCTGCCACCGACGGCTATGCACTGCTCAAACAGTGGGTTTTGCCGGGGGATGATCATGATTCGTTGCGACTTGCCTGGCGGAGTGCTCCGATTCTTCCGAATCAGGATGCGTCAATTCGCACAGGTTCTGATCTGCAAAGCCCGGCGCTGGAATTGGTCAGGCTGGCGAGTGAATTGAATTGTGTTGATGAACTGGCAAAAGAGGTCGATGCCATTGTTGTGGCGAATGAACTGGATAAACGCAACCAGCAGGCGATGAAAGCACTGCTGGCGATGCAGAGTTCAGACATCAATGCCACGACAGTAGCCATGCAGGACGTGCATGCAACGCTGTTTGCGGGATTGCCACAGTCGCTGACTGCGCAGCAGCGAGCGGCGGAATTACTGGTGGTCTGGAAGGCGATGCAATCTCCCGAAACTCTCCCATGGGCGATTGAAATCGGGACGAAACTTCGTGACTTTGAACGTAACGAAAAACGCCGCTCGAATGACGATCGCTTTCATCGTGTTTTGCATGGTCTGGTGGGGCGATTTGATCTTGCGATGCGAGCCAACGGCGAAGATGCGGATCAGGAAAAGTTGACGCAGTGGACGCCGGTTCCGTATTTGAAGCCAGATCGCAACTTCAGCGGCCAACATCCTTCACACTGGTCGTATTCCCGCGGAGTCGTCCGACATCATCCTTCAGAGATGTGGTCGCAGTTGTTTTTCCAGTCGCCATTGCGAGGCAAATTTGAGATTGAAGTGAATCGATCAACCTACGGTTATAAAGAGGTCGCTGTCACCTGGGGCATGCATTCCGCCGAACCCCGACATGATGCAAAAGCAGTGAAGGTCATCAGGCTGATGCATAGCGCAATTGACATTGAGCAGGAACTGAAGTTGCCATCATGGGAAGTTATGGCTGATTTCAGGATTGTCGTGGATGGTTCGAAGGTCACCACGTTTACGAACGGCGTTCAGATCCATGAAGAGATTCTTGGGGGGACGCCGAGTCCATGGATTGTGCTGCAATCTCACAATCCGACGGATGAAGCTCTGATTCAGAATCTGCGGATCATGGGAACACCTGAGATTCCTGACAAAATTGACCTGATCGATATGGCTGGCTGGGCGTGCTGGAGAGCCGATATCTATGGCGAAGCGCATGTTTCAACGGCAAACAACGAAACGACACCGTGGCAAAAAGTGGGTGATGAAATCGTCGGAAAAATGAAGGTTCCCGCCCATCCAACTGAGAGTTTGCTGCACTATCAGCGGCCGATGCTGGAAGATGGCGAAATCGAATTCGAAACGTTTTATGTACCCGGCGAACAGGAAGTTCATCCTGCCGTCGGCAAGTCCGCCATTCTACTGCAACCCGACGGAGCGAAGCTGCACATGCTGACCGAGGCACAATATGATCCTCGTGATCTTGCACCAGACAATGCCACGGCGATGACCGGAGCTGCTGCCACGATCGACCTCAAACCAAACGAATGGAACAAGGTGAAGTTGATTCTAAAAGGCAATCAGTTGACGATTGCCGTAAATGGCATCGATGTGGCCTCGCATGAAGTGAGCGAACGTCGGAGCGAACGGTTTTTTGGCTTGTTTCGGTATTCGAATCTGACGCAGTGTCGAGTCCGAAATCTGGTTTATCGCGGCGACTGGCCAAAGACGCTGCCTGCAGTTGGTGATCAACAACTTGCGACACCGACGGATGTCAACGAAGGTCAATCGACTGACGATGACCCGGATAAGGCAGTTGTTCCTCTGACGAAAACAGAAGAAGAGTTCAAGGCAGCTGGATGGACCTATTCCGGTTTCACAAACAACTTCGGACTGCAGAAGGACGGACTTCACACCGAGCTAAATCTGCCTCACAAAGATTCCACATGGGCAGGCATCATGACAACGAATCCCGTCATTGGTAATTGCGAAGTGACGCTGGATTATCGAGACCTTGTCTTTGTTCCTGTTAAGGAAGGCTGGGGCCAGAATCTTGAACTTGAGGTGACGATAGATGATCCGATGCAGTCTCGCATCCAATGCGGCATGCAGCGCACCGGACAGGGGAATCCTGAATTCGAATCTAAAATGACTCGAAAATCGATGGTCACCGGTGAAACGACCTATCACGACGCAATCACCCGACGCGGCGAACGGACCAACGGACGACTTCGGATCGTTCGCAAAGGTGCCGTCGTCACTTGCCTTTTCGCCGAAGCAAACTCGGACAAATTTCTACCGTTCAACACGTTTACTGTCGGAGCCCATCCGATTAAGGAAATCGGCGTCTTCACTCATCGATCAGATTTGCAGGGACAAGTGAATGTGCTGTTACAAAGTCTGACCGTCCGAGTGCCGTCAAAGAAATAGCAGGAGCCTTTCAAGATTTAAATCAACTTGCAGCCCAGTGGCCCTGTTCCGCAACGCGGTTAAGGAATTTGAATCGTTTAACTCGTGGCCGACAGACGCACGTTGTGCGCAACGTGCGACCGCCTGCCCTCTCGGCCACGGGTTAAACGTCTGTGTTTTTCCGCATTTGAATCCTCAACGGCCTTGCCTGTTCCGGGCCTCAACCTTATGACCTGATCGACATGATAAACGAACCGCCGGCGTGATCTTTACGAGAATCAATTGCCCACGTCACTGGCGTGGTTTTGATGTTTTTCAAGTACAATGCCTCACAACAAGTCACGTCGGCCAAGAAAGAATTTACGGACCTGTGACCTTTTCGTTAACTGTCTATCGAGATCTGTTGCCTTTTTGCAAAACAGGATAACTTCTGTCATGAATTCACGCCTTCAAATCCAGTGCATAGTTATTCTTTGCTGTCTCGCCACTTTCTTAACGGCACTATCTTCAAACGTGGTAAGCAGTGCAGACGATTCCACCGCAACACCTGAGAAGGAACTTGTCAGCAAGGTTATTGCTGCAGCAGGTGGCGAAGACAAGTTGCTCAAACGTTTCCGCATGCAAGAACTCTACAATGCTGGAAAAGAACGCGTATCCCCCGGAACTTCTCGTGTCTCGGTGGTCGAACCTCCTCAGTCATGGTGGATTGGAACGAGCGAACGCGGGCAGGAACCAGCGAAGTTCACGACGTGGGCATGGACGCTGGGAATTCTCATTGACCCGAAATCAAAACTCGAACTCATCCCGGACGTGACTGATAGTGAACAGGAACTGGCTGGCCTGAGAGTCACCGAAAGCGTGGACCCTGCACTCGATATGTACTTTGAAAAGACGTCACATGAGCTTGTCAGAGTTGACTGGCGAAAGGATATCTATCGCTTCTCTGATTGGAAGGAATACGACGGAACGAAATACCCATCAAAGTGTGCGATGTTTCGGCGGGATTCAGGAGAACCATGGTTCTACCATGAGATCGTCACGATTGAGCGTTTGACAGAACTTCCGGAAGGCTTGAAGAGGTAATCCCGATGTCGATTCTGATGAACAAATCCAGCTCGTGATTTGCTGCGTGGTCGATGAATCTGAAATCAGTGGCATGTCATTCTGTGTTCAGAAGAATCTGCAACGTCACGCTGCTACGCTTCGGTGCCGCTATAGTCGGCAGTTGCAGGCTCCGACTGCTGTGCAGGAGTCGAGGCTCCTGCGTCTGGCGTTTCTGAGATCGGTGTTGGTGTGAAACCAATGATCAGGAACGACAAAGTTAACCAACCAAGTATCGCGCGGCCAGTTCCCAACGGTTCTGCATCGTTGGCGGTGGGTGGATGACGCAGTCCGGTGACCATCAGCAGTATTAACAACAGTGTGAAGGTGTATGATCCCTGAATTGCCATCATGGCGACTCCAGAAACAATAACCAGGATAGCAACGACATGCGCTTTGCGGCCGATGAGCGTGTATAAAATATGGCCACCGTCCAACTGTCCGACAGGCAGTAGATTCATGGCAGTAATAAAAACGCCGACCCAGCCGGCTAAACCCAGGGTCGTAATGACGAATGTCTGTTCGGGCAATCCCGGACCATGAACCCAATGAATCAGCCACTGCAACAGCAGGGGCTCGCCAAACTCCAGCCCACCACTTGGCACAATTGTCTGGTAGCCGGATTGATAGATCCCCAACAGCAGCACAGGCATCGTAATCACCAGACCGGCAATCGGCCCGGCCACCGCAATATCAAACATTTGGCGCCGGGTTGCGACACCTCGCCCCTGCAAGATCACGGCCCCCATCGTTCCAAGTGGAGGTAAAGGCAAAGGGATGAAGTACGGGAACGACGCGGGAACGCGATGTCGAACCGAGAATAAATAATGTCCCATCTCATGAAAGAACAAAATGGACATCAGCGGAATGGCATACATCACTCCTGAGATCACATTGTCCCATAGAAATTCGTTTAGTGACTTTGGAACTTCACCGGTACTCAGGGCATGATTCAGAAGTTGTCGTTCCAGATCATTTTCAAACGCCGGCGACATTTGAATCGCCAGCCACGTGAAGGGAACGTATCCAGACGCCACTAGAAACGTACTGCAGAGCGTCAAAACGAACAAAATGACAGACGTCCGCAATTGACGACGTTTGTATTTCAAATAGTCCGCGCGCTGACGAGCGTACAAGTCTCGATCAGCACCGATGGTATCGATGTGCCGATATGGCGCGTGCATCGCGGTCTCGGCCGGAATGGATACTGGCGGCAAATACTCCAGATCATCATCCGGTGGATGCTGCGGATTATCATCATTTGAACCGGTCATGATTGCTCTACCCTCAGCAACATCACAGGCCGTCAGATTCGATGACGAACTGTTCGCCGTTCACATCGACAGAATCGCCGGGACGCAGCTTGCGTCCTCGACGCACTTCCACTTCGCCATTCACCAGCACGCCGCCGGATTGAATCAGGTGTTTTGCCTGACCACCGGATTGTACGACATTCGCAAGCTTCAGGAACATGTCCAGAGCAATTGTGTCTTCGGTGGAAGGGGCACCAGTGTCGTCGCGCGATATCTCGCCCTGGGGTTCGATTGACATGAATTTCGCAGTTCGGGTGAAGATTAATGAACCATAATCTGATGTCGGAGCCTCGCAGGATAGCAGGCCTGGGCTGTCGCTGAAACGACTGACGAAGAGAGATTGCCAGATTTCCCGTGCCTCTGTTCCGTTTCGAGCCTCGACTCCGCATCGCCGGTGAGGCACAATGCAGCTATCTTCAAAATCTCAGACGGTTCACCGTAAACGCCAAAGCCGCCGCTCTGTGATCGAATGAATCCGCCTAAACAAGGGCTGAGAGCCCTTGACCCAAGGGAGCCTCCCGGCTCGCTGACATT
>JANOZG010000636.1:0-1804 GCA_031429275.1 Planctomycetota bacterium | reverse complement strand
ATGACTCAGAGCTTTTGGAAACGCGCCAGCAGAACGATTCAGCGAACAACTTTAGCACCGATCTGACGCCGGCAAATCTGCAATTGCTCGCCATGCCGGAGCCGGTTCCTTTTGTGGGAACACCGCAACTCTTCGCGGTGCTGACCGAGCATCCCAGTTCTCGATTCGAACCTTCGGATGAGCTTTCGAATTTCTCCGGACCGAAGCACGTCGTCTGGTGGATCAATGACGGATCAACACAACGCATCCCGCTGATGTTCAAGGGGAATTCGAGGGAGTCCATCGAACTCTCCGCGAGCGACGTTTCGCAAGGACTCGTCAGATCAATAATCTCTGCTGAAGTCGGCGCGACGATTCGCAACCGGAGGATTGCCTCCCAGCTGATTTCCACTGACGTTCGATCAATGTCACTGAAATACTTTGATGGGAAGACGTGGGAAACTGACTGGTCGAAGCGGGGAACTCACGAAATTCCGCTGCTTGTGGAATTCACGATTTCGTTCACCGACGAAGTCTCTGGCGGAACAACAAAGCCCGCAAGTATTGTCGTGGCGATTCCTCAAGGGACGAATCGATGAAACGCAGCCTCAAGCGACACTCTCAACACGCAAACCGCGCAGGAATGGTTCTGGTGCTGGTGCTGGTTGTCGTCATAATGTTGAGCTTTGCTGTGTATTCGTTCTCCAACCAGATGGTCACCGAGTACACCGCCGTGACCACGGGATTGACGCACCTGCAGCGCCGCGAGCTTGCAAACTCGGGAATAGAACTGGCCGCGATCGTCGTGCGAGAGCACGGGGAACTTCACAGTGGTGCGAACGAATCCATCCGAATCCAGTCGCCGTTGCCGATCAGCCTTCCGAATCAGCGACCGGCGTTTGTCTCTCTGATTCGTGATCTGCCACAAGCAGGACAATCGGTAGTCTTTGGGCTGAACGATGAATCGGCAAAGTTAAACGTCAACAGCCTGCCGCTAGAATTGTCGCGGCGAAGTGAGGCGCGGCAGCGGCTGATGATGATTCCAGGGCTGACGATCCAGACAGCGGATGCCATTCTGGATTGGATGGACCCGGACGACGAAGTCTCCGAATTCGGCGCGGAATCATCGTATTACACCAGTCTGACGCCGCCACGCAGGCCGGGGCAGAGACGTTTTTGGGATCTCCGCGAACTCCTGCAGGTTCGAGGAATCACGAAGACTCAGCTCTACGGACCGCATGCAGACCACTACCGCACATCGGACTCAGACAACCGTCGATTTGACGGAACTCTGTTCCAAAATCACACGTCCAGCAGTTCGAGAGATGCTCGCACTCAGCGAGGTTGGTCAGAATGGCTGACGGTGCTTAGCGGCGAAAGCACGGTGCGTCCTGACGGACAGCGCAAGATCAATCTCAACCAGCCGATCCTGGCGACTTTGTATGATGAGCTTGAACCGGCACTGGGTTCAGAGGCCGCCACCTATGTCGTCGCCTGGCGCATGCGAGGGGCCACTTATCTGGATGACCTGAAACCCGATGAGGGTGCCGACATGGAACGTCGCCGCCTGGAACGACTGGAGTCCGTTCGCAAGAGATTGGCTGCTCAATTGGGAACTGCCGAAGACACTCCATCGAGTCTGACGGGCGAGCAAACTCAACGAGGCGGTCTGACGCTGACGGGTGGGTCGATGGAGTTTCGGTCGCTGCTGGATTTGTTCGGCGGTCAGGTACGGATTTCTGTCGACGGCAAGGACACACTATTGCAATCCCCGTGGGCCGCTGATCCTGTCACCATTCGCAGGATGCTGCCGCAATTCGAGCGA
>JANOZG010000635.1:0-2579 GCA_031429275.1 Planctomycetota bacterium | reverse complement strand
CGTTCGACCTGCTGTTCAAGGCGAGTTGCTTCACTGGATGCCATGTCGTAATGTTTTTTGATGACGATGGCGTTTCGTACACGTGGCAGAAGTTCGTTAGGCTCAATAGGCTTTTGCAGAAAGTCGCTCGCACCCAGGTCCAATGCCTGTTTACGAGTTGCCGGATCTGCTGCTGCTGTCAGAATCAACACCGGAATGTGTTGCAGCACTGGATCCAGACCGATGACCCTGAGAATGTCCATCCCACTTATTTCCGGCATGCGAATATCGAGCAGAAGGACGTCTGGCCGTTCACTTCGCAACAGATGCAGAGCCTCGCGAGCGTCAGTCGACGTGACAAAGTTCTCATAACCTTCCATTTTCAAGTGTTGACGAAACGTCATGATGTTCAGAGGTTCGTCATCGATGATCATAATCTTCGCGGTCTTGTCGATGCCGCGAACAGTGGAGACCCGTAGAGTCGATTGTCCTATTTCCCCAGGATTCGGACCATCTGCTGCAGCAGGTGGATTCACGAGGATGGATTCGTGGATCGGGAACATCGCATCTTCCAACGGCCGACGTGGCTTGCTTCCCGTCAATGGCAATTCCACGCCACTCAAAAGACCATTCTCGGAACCCGTATCGGTGAAACCTGCAATCTCAGATGCAGTTCTAGCTTTTTGCGGAGGTGTGATTTTCATCCTGACTGGTTCAGCAACTGCAACCAGTGGATTCTCTGACAAGCTTGCACCCCTGCTTTCGGATGTTCGGGGCGCACTCGAAGTTCGCAACGATTCGAAAGACGCGATCGTTGAACGAATTTCATCGAGGACGGAGTTCGTTGGAGGGCTGTAGCTGGTGCTGGACATTGCTGTTTTCCGGGATCCAGATGACATCGTCCTGAAATCAGGCGACACTGATTGAACGTAATAGCGGTCAACGCGCAGCAGATGCGGGCGCAGTCCAGTTGAACATTAGGCCAGGATTATGGCGACATTGAGAATTCCAATAGGGGATTCTATGTGTTGCAGATGCAACATGTCTTCGTGGCCTCCCGATTCAGTGCGATCAGCACATCCATCATGACCGGTCTTAACAGTTACACGCAGGATAGCGGCGGTGAGTTGTCGCACGTTGCCGTCGGCATTATGCTGCCCATTCGCAGGGAGCCCTGCATCCAATTTCTACCAATTCTCATCTCCAAAGATCAACTCGAAAGCTGAATTCATGTCCGACACAACGAACGGAAAACTCAACCGCAAACTGCGAATGGCGCTGGTGGGAGGCGGCCAGGGAGCATTCATTGGACGCGTTCACGCGACGGCCGCAGTCCTCGACAACCGTGCGTCGCTCGTCGCAGGAGCACTTTCCTCGGACCCTGCCCGTGCCAAGGCCAGCGCACCATCTTACGACATTGCTGAATCACGGGCCTATGGTTCCGTGACCGAGCTGATTCAAAAAGAATCTGCGTTGCCAGCGGATCAGCGAATCGACTTTGTGAGCGTCGCAACTCCAAATCACACTCACTTCGAGATTTCAAAAGCGATCGCTGAGGCTGGATTCAATGTGGTCTGCGACAAACCGATGACGTTTGATTTCAATCAGGCTGAAGAACTGGTGAAAGTTGTCGAAAAAAGCGGAGTCGTTTTCGCCGTTAGCCACAACTATACGGGATATCCATTAGTTCGACAGGCCCGCGAGATGATTCTGAGCGGCGAACTTGGCGAGATCAATGCCATCCGTTCGAATTACATCCAGGGCTGGCTGAGAAGTCGTCTGGAGGCGGAAGACCAGAAACAGGCGGCATGGCGAACCGATCCGACGAAATCAGGTGCCGCAGGGTGCTTCGGTGACATTGGAACCCATGCATATAATCTTGGCCGCTACATGACTGGCCTGATTCCGCAGGAAATCTCGTGCAATCTGAGCATCTTCGCTCAGGGGCGACGACTCGATGATTACGGCCACGCGGTTGTTCGATTTGAGAACGGAGCGATGGGAACGGTGACGGCCAGCCAGATTTCACACGGTCGTGAGAACGACCTGTTCATCGAAGTTGATGGTACAAAAGGTGCCTTGTCGTGGCGTCAGGAGGAACCAAACGTAATGATCGTGCGTCGCAACGGTTCGCCGCATCAAATGTATACTCGCGATCCCAATGCACCATTTATGAACAGCATGGGTAAAGCAGCGTGCCGGCTGCCGTCGGGACATCCCGAAGCGTTTTTCGAAGCATTCGCGAATGTTTACCGCTTTGCATATGACTCAATGGTTGACCGAGCCACTGGAGCATCATTCGAGAAGAAGGATACCATCTATCCGAACGTATATGATGGTGCTGAAGGCATGTTCTTCATTCAACAGTGTGTTGCCAGCAGCCAGCAGAACGGTGCCTGGTTGCCGATGAAATACTCCGGCGCCCGTCGCTGATGCCTGGATGCCACAAAGACGCTCAGTTCAAGATAGATGTGTCAATACCCTTGGACGGGACTATCGTCTCGCCCATGCCCGGACTTATCGCGAAATGCTACTGGGTCAGAACGTCTTAAAAAACGTCCTGCAACGGGCACCAGATAGCCAACGCAAAAAAGCCGTGG
>JANOZG010000634.1:0-3244 GCA_031429275.1 Planctomycetota bacterium | reverse complement strand
CGAAATCAATCCGGAAGACGTTGCCATGAACCTTGCGACAACGTCCGAGTCCTCCGTTGAACTTCCGCCGGTGATGAATGATCCGGCCGAGTCATTTGATCGCAGAACCGCGCCAATGGCCGACACGGAAGCTATCGATGGCAGCAATGCGGATTCGACAAAACAGGCCACGAAGTCCGGTGCCAACACATTTCAGTCGCGACTGCCCCGCCCTGCCCGATCGGTTCCTGATCGCAATCCCGCTGAACGTCCATCGCGAATGACGCACGATATCCCTCGTACGATGACGCCACTTACCGACAGTTATGACGACGTGCGTATCGGAGACCTTGCCCCAAAGTACAGTGACTCCCTTCAATCCGGCGCGCTGCTGGCGGATAGTGTGTTACCGACGATTCGACTTCGCGACAATCCACCGCTGACGTACAAGCTTCGCACAGAAAAGGCCCGAAAGGATGCGGCCGAGCGCTTCGGAGGTACAAAGGAATCCGAATCCGCCGTGGAACTTAGCCTTCGCTGGATGGCCGCGAACCAGTCTGCCGATGGTCGTTGGGATGCAGATGAATTTGGTTCAGGAAAAGTCGGCTTCGACGAAAACGGAGTGGACCGCAAATTCGCAGGCAAGGAAGCTGACACCGGGTTGACGGCGCTCGTAATGCTAAGCTTTCTGGGAGCTGGCTTCACCCACGAAGAAGGTCGCTACGCGGTTAAAGTTGACCAGACTCTCGACTGGCTGATCAGTCAGCAGGCCGACGACGGGAACCTGTATGGCAACGCTGAACATTTTGCTCGCATGTACTGCCACGCGATGGCGACGTATTCACTTGCCGAAGCCTACGGCATGCAGAAGGAAATGATTCTCGGCCCGATCGTTGATCCTGAAGCAGTGCGACTCGCAATGGATAGCAGCGAACAGTCTGCAGCTTTCATTTCCAGTGCGGCCACATCTCAAGGCCTTTTGAGCGTCATTGCATCAAATGGTACACCACGCAGCATGCAGGCCAATCAAATTGCGTACTCAATTCGGCGCGTCGATGACTTGCGGCTTCGAGCCGCGCTTTCCAAAGCGGTGGCATTTACGATCCGACAACAGGATGCCAAAGGCGGTGGCTGGCGTTACAAGGAAGGACAGGAAGGGGATGTGAGCATGCTCGGCTGGCAATTGATGTCGCTCAAAAGTGCCGAGATTGCCGGAGTCAATATTCCCGAGGCTGTTCGAACTCGCATGAAAGGATTCGTCGAAACCGTTCGTCAGGGGAAAAATGGCGGGCTGTTTGGATACCGTCGCAATGTTGTGGCCGGTGGGCGCAACTCGGAACCTGTTTCCGCAACGATGACTGCGGAAGCACTCTTTTGCCAGCAGATGCTTGACTTCCCGCGCGATTCGGATGCGAATACAGAATCGATCGCATTTCTTATGCGCAATCCACCTCGCCTGTCAGACGCGAACTACTATTATTGGTACTATGGCACACTGGCGATGTATCAATACGGAGGAAAACCTTGGCAGGACTGGAACGGCACGGTTCGCGATCTACTGGTCGCCCAGCAAATCCAAACTGGCCCAATGACCGGCACGTGGGATCCCAACGACGAATGGGGACGCTACGGAGGACGCCTCTATTCCACAGCCTTGGCGACACTGACCCTGGAAGTCTACTACCGCTTGCTGCCGCTGTATCGGATGAATGAGACGACGGATGTAAAGCCTTGAGGCGGCATTTTGTTACATACAACTTTGTTCCCCCGTTGTTTGGCCTGTCGGGACGATGAAGCGTGGTACTGTTGCAATCAGTTGAAAGTCTCGATCACCTCATAGTATCAGGGTTTCCATATCTCGCTGGAATGCCACCATGTCTATCGAAACCCGCCCGCGCCGTGAAATCGCTGCTATTGTGTTCGCCCTGTTTTTCCCCAGCGTGATCACGTGGGTCTATTTTGTGTCGCTGCGCGGCGCACCCGCAGCGGCCCAGCAAGGTGCCTATGGAATCGGCAAACTGATCCAATTCGGTTTCCCAGTCGCCTGGGTCGCCTTGGTCGCTCGCGAACCGTTATTCCAGTGGCGACGTCCAGCGATTTCCGGCATCTCGATCGGGATTGTCTCTGGCCTGTGCGTATTCGCCGCAGCCCTCGGACTTTACGTGATGGTGCTCAAACCGTGGGGAGCATTCGATGTTGCACGGGAGATGGCTCAGGCGAAAGTTTCCGGAATGGCGATTGATTCGATCTGGAAATACTGTGCGCTGGGAGTGTTTTATTCGGTGTTCCATTCCGGCATGGAAGAGTACTACTGGCGCTGGTTCGTTCACGGTCGCCTGAGGAGACTTGTCGGAGTTCCCGCATCGACAGGGATTTCCAGCATCGGATTCATGGCGCATCACGTGATCGTGCTCGCGTTCTATTTTGGGATCACTTCCCCCCTCACGTATTTCTTCTCGGTTGCTGTCGCCGTGGGAGGAGCGTTCTGGGCGTGGCTCTACGAGCGTTCCGGAACGATTTCGACGTCCTGGATCAGCCATGCCATTGTTGATGTGGTCATTTTCGCTATCGGCTTCGACATCGTTCGTGATGTGCTTTTCTGATTTTCCTCCGGGCGTGCCACATCAGGGTCGATTGTAACCGAGCACTTACAATTCTATCATCCGGACATGTCAATTCCCCGACTCAACGAAGACAAACGCACGCAATTTCTGCCCGTAGTGGCCCGATATTTTTCGGTGCATGGCTACGACGGAACGACCACGGCCGGGATTGCGGAAGCGTGTGGAGTGCGACAGAACGTGTTGTATCGGATCTGGTCAGACAAAGAAGCCATGTTTGTGGCCGTGATCAGGTACATCCAGGACTACACAATTCAATTCTGGGAAGACATTTCGCGTCAGAAGAACGAGACGAAGGCAGAAGCCATTTTACGGATGCAGTCCAGGGATCACGGAGTGATGGGATACTACCGCGTCGTCTATTCCGGACTGCTGCAGGAATCACCGTCTATTCGCAAAGCCATCCGTGAAATGTATCAGGGGATGCATCAATACATCGAACGGGTCGTGGAAGCACACCGGCTGGAACGCGGACAATCGAACGGTCGTTTCGATGCCGACGTGGCGGCTTGGGGAATGATGGGTCTCGGAGCCATGGTGGATGTCCAGCGTGAATTGCAGATCAAGTCACAGAAAGCCAGGGCAGCGATGTTGAGAGACACGTCCTTGCACGGATTCCTTGACTGACCGCAGAGTTTTTTTAT
>JANOZG010000633.1:0-6569 GCA_031429275.1 Planctomycetota bacterium | reverse complement strand
GCCGATATGCTGGCCATGCTTCTGGATAATTCTTCAGCGAGTGTTTTCAACGGCGAATTTGACGAGTTCGGTTCGACGGATGATTCGGTCTCCAGTCTGGTCGCGCCGGAATGGCTGCTGACCGCTGTGGATCTGGATTGGAATAACAACATCGACGAAATTCCAATAAACAGACCTGAAGATGAAACGGGAGTTTATTGATGATGCGTGCTTCCGGATTGTTTTTGATTTTACTGAACCTCGCTCAGATATTTGGCGCTGGCCAGACCGTATCTGCCTCTGATCCTCCGGCGACCACCGTGTTTGCCGATGCTCCGAAAGCTGTTGACAAGTCTGCGGAAAAGAAACTGCGAACTGAACTTTCCGAATCCGATCTTACGGCAACGATGGCCTTTGCCTCAGAAAACCATCCGGAACTCGCGCGGTTGCTGCAGCATCTTCGCAAATCGCGATCGCTCGAATTTCAACGCGCGGCACGTGAGTTGAATCAGCAAATTGAAGTGCTCGAAAAACTGAAAGAGAAGAACCCGGCTCGCTACGAACATCAGCTGCAACTCTGGAAGGATGATTCTCAGATTCGTGTGCTGGTCGCAAAGTGGTCGCTGTCGAAAGACGAAGCGATCGAAAAACAGATTCGTCAGCTGCTCATGCAACGCCGGGATACAAAAGTCGCTCAGCTGAAAGCGGAGCAAAAGCGACTGAGCGATCAACTGGAAAAGGTTGAAAAACAGTTGACGACGATTTCAGATATGCCGGAAGCCCAAATTGATCGCGAATGGGAACAGCTGGAAAAAAAGACCAACGCAAATCGTAATGACATCAAAGCCAGGAACAGCAACAAGAACAATTCCAACTGACACAGGATGGGGTCTCAGGATGCTTTTGAATCGATCAAGAATAACAGCGTATAGCGTAGTTGCATTCACAATTGCCTGCGTGTCAACAGCCGGATTGGCCCAGGAAGCTGCGACAACTGCGAGTGCCCGTGATTCGGTGATACAGCGGTTTGCCCAGGCTGATGCAGCAGGCGACGTACCTGACTTCAAACAGCATGTGGTCCCTTTATTGGGTAAGCTGGGCTGCAATGGTCGAGCCTGCCATGGATCGTTTCAGGGACGCGGCGGGTTTCGCTTGAGTCTCTTTGGTTACGATTTCGACGCTGACCACGACGAAATCTACGGTCGCGTCGATCCCGAAGTGCCAACGGAAAGTCTGTTTCTGCAAAAGCCATTGATGCAGGTTCAGCACGAAGGCGGTCAGCGTCTGAAGGAAGGTACGTGGGAGCATCATCTGCTTCGCCGCTGGATTGAAAGTGGCTCCAGCGGTCAGGTGGAAGATCCTGCGATTTTGACAAAACTCGAAGTCACGCCGAGCGAAGTCCTATTTTCTGCAGACGGCCAGAACCAGCAGCTGAGAGCGGTTGCGATCTGGTCTGACGGATCAACTGAAGATGTCACTGCCCTGTGTCGTTTCCAGACAAACGATGACCAGATTGCTGACATAACAGCCGATGGTTTAGTGCAATCCGGTCTTTCGGGTGACACACACGTCGTCGCATTTTATGACAGCGCGGTGGTTCCGATTCCTGTGATTCGACCAGTCTCTGATCAATTTGGTGATCGATATCCTGCGACTCCTACGCCGACGAAGATTGACGAATTGGTTGTGCAGAAGCTGCGTAAGGTTGGGGTCGTCCATTCAGATTTGTGCAGCGACGCGGAGTTCCTGCGACGTGTGAGTCTGGATGTGACCGGGACGTTGCCGACATCGAAAGAAGTTCGCGAGTTTTTGGCAAACACCGGCACAGACAAACGCAGCAAGAAGATTGACGAATTGCTAGAGCGTCCCGGTTATGTGGCATGGTGGACGACGCGACTTTGTGACTTCACAGGCAACAGTGACGACAAACTGAACAACGTGACGCCGGTACGACAAGAAGCCTCCAAACAGTGGTACGCATGGATCGAGAAACGCGTTCGGGAGAATGTGCCGTATGATGATATCGTCGAAGGTATCGTGATGGCGGTGAGTCGCGATCCGGGGGAGTCATATCAACAGTACTGCGAAAATGTTTCAAAGCTTTACACGAAAGATGGCCCGGGTGCGGACGCGTACGCTGATCGCCAGAGTCTTCCGCACTTCTGGGCTCGTCAGAATTTCCAGACTTCCGAAGATCGTGTGATTGGCTTCGCGTACACATTTCTTGGAACGCGCATTCAATGTGCTCAGTGTCACAAGCATCCATTCGATCAGTGGACGCAGCAGGATTACAAGTCGTTTGAAGGTTTCTTCAAGGGAACCGTCGGACGTCAGAATGCTCGGCCTGATGCGAAGAAAGAATACGACGCGATGGTGGCTGCGTTCGATGGAACGGAAGGCCTGAAAGGCAATGACCTTAGAAAAATACTGTCCGACAAGGTTGTCAAAGGCGAAACGATTCCACTCGCGGAAGTTTATTCCGTTCCTGTGAAAGCGACACCAGTCAAACAGGACAAGAATCGAAAGCCAAAGAACGGTAAGCCCGATCGAAATCCAGTGGCTCCGCCAACAGCAAAAATCCTTGCAGGTGCAGTGGTTGATTTGTCAAAGTACGAAGACGTTCGTCAGCCACTGATGGAATGGCTGAGATCACCAGACAATCCGTTATTTGCCAAGGCATTTGTGAACCGCGTCTGGGCGAACTACTTCAATGTTGGAATCGTTCAGCCAGCGGACGATTTGAACCTCGCGAATCCGCCAGTGAACGCACCTTTGCTGGAATATCTTGCGAAGGGCTTCATCGAACACGAGTTTGACATGAAATGGCTGCATCGTGAGATATTGAACAGCCGCACCTATCAATTAAGCTGGATTCCAAATGCCACCAATCGCCATGACGAACGAAATTTCGCTCGTGCTGTACCGCGACGCCTGCCTGCAGAAATCGCCTACGATATGATGACTCAGGTCACTCGCAACGACGCAAAGAACGCGGCATTTGTCACGGAACTTGATAAGCGTGCCGTCGCGATTCCCGGTGCCGCTTTGAAGGCCAGAAATGGAAATCCGGCAGACTATGCTCTGACCGTATTTGGGCGTTCAATTCGCGAAAGCAATTGCGACTGTGACCGCACAGAAGAGCCAAGTTTGTTGCAGACAATCTTCGTCCGCAACGACGGTCAGATTCTGGCTATGATGGATGATGCTGAAGGCTGGCTCGCGCAGGTGGCAGCAGAAAACAATCTGACGTTTACTCGCAAGTCACAGATTGATCAGAAAACTGGAGTTGGTAACGAAAAACAAGAAGCCGCTCAATCTCGTCAGTTTAAGGCCAGAATCGATCAAAAGAGAGAACAGATCGCAGAAGCCGAAAAGTCTGGGAATTCAAAACGCGAAGCTGCGCTAAAAGAAGAACTGAAGAAAATCCGCAAAGACGCTAAGCGAATTGGAGTACTTGCACCAGAAGATGATGAAGAATCGATTGCTGGCGCTGCAGAAGGTTCTTCAGATGATTCGGTGACCGCTCCGGCGTCAACCTGGAATCCCGCCGAGGTCATCAACGAGGCTTACCTCAGGTCCGTTTCGCGGTTCCCGACCGCTGACGAATTGCAGACGGCTCAAACGTACATCGCCGAATCAGCCGATCCTATCGGCGGTGTTCGGGATGTATTGTGGGCTCTGATGAATACTCGGGAGTTTATTGTCAATCATTAGCTGCATGTCACATCCAGTGTTCGTTTTCGCAACTGCACACTGAATACTCAACACTCAACACCAAAGGAGTTCTTTTTATGGCATTTTTCCGCACGTGTGATGGAATCGGGCGACGCGACGTTCTTAAAGCCGGAGTTCTTGGTGGAACCGGACTTACGCTGGCCAGCTACGCCCAAATGTCTGCCGCCAGCAATTTGAATCCGAATGCCAAGGGGAAATCCGCGATATTTGTGAATCTCAACGGTGGTCCATCTCATATGGATACGTTCGATCTCAAGCCAGACGCTCCGTCTGAATACCGCGGAGATTTCAGTCCGATTCAGACCTGCTTGCCTGGTGTCTACATTTCAGAGCATCTGCCACGTATCGCAACGTGCATGGACAAGTTCACATTGCTTCGTGGTGTTAGCCATTCTGTCGCGGCTCACGAGCTAGGTACGAAATATGTAAACACCGGAAATCGTCCACTGCCGTCACTGGAATTTCCCGGATACGGAGCTGTCATCACGAAGGAAAGCCCGAGCATTCCGGAGTTGCCGCCGTTCGTTGCGATTCCGAACAGTTCTCAACGACCCGGCTATCTCGGTGTGCGATACGCGCCGATGAATACCACATCGTCACCTGTGATCGGTACGCCGTTTCGAGTGCGAGGCATTTCAATGTCCGGTGGCTTAACGGTGACTGATGTTGAACGCCGCAGAGGTCTGTTGACTCAGCTTGATCGCACATTCAGTGATGTTGAACAGGACAGCCAGCTGCTGGAAGGTATGGATGAGTTCGGAAAGCAAGCTCATACAGTGATCACGTCGGAACGGGCCAGAGAAGCCTTTGATATCGGGAAGGAATCTCCGGATTTTGCCAGGCAGTTCGGTAGTTCTTCATTAGGTGCAAGCTGCCTGTTGGCGTTGCGTCTGGTGGAATCCGGAGTGCGTTTCATCACCGTCACAAACGGAGGCTGGGATACACATCGCGACAACTGGAACGTATTGAAGACCAGACAGCTGCCAGCATTGGACGATGCGCTCTATGGTCTGTTCACTGGCCTGGCCGCACGAGGGTTACTGGATTCAACAGTTGTTTATGTGACTGGCGAATTCGGACGCACTCCAAAGATCAACACAGAACGTGTCGGTCGCGACCACTACCCACGCAACATGTTCATGCTGCTTGGCGGGGGCGGTGTTAAAGGCGGACAGGTACTCGGAGAAAGCGACGAAACCGCAAGTCTGCCAAAGGGACAGGGCTTCTCACCGGATGACGTTGCAGCCAGCTTCTACCATGCTCTTGGAATCGACCACAAACACGAATACCACACATCCACGGGTCGGCCTGTCATGATTGTCCGCGATGGGCATGTCATTCCTGAGCTGTTCTCGTAGACAATTCTCTGGTTGAATACCAAAATACTCCACACGAGACTTTCTGCTTTTACGCAGGAAGTCTCGTTGTTTTTTGTATACCATTCCAAAGTGGGCAGACTTCCTGCTCTCCGAGAATCGGCTCTCCAGAGTCGAGCGATCCCGGGATACCGGGCTCTCCAGGTCGAGCAATCCCAGGATACTCGACTCTGATGAGTCGAGCTACGGGAATGTACAGCGCACTGCTTCAGGTGAAGTTATGATCATCCAAAAAGACTACAAATTCTACGCTGCCCACCGCAATGAAACGCTCAAAGACAAGTGCAGTAATCTGCATGGGCATCGTTACGGCCTGCGTTGTTTTTTTGAAGTCGAACGTGATGGCGACATCAGCACTCTGTTTGGTGCATTTGATGAAAAGGTCGAGCCATGGCTGAAGGAATTCTATGACCACGGCATGCTCATCAATATCAACGATCCATTGTACGAAACACTTAAAGATCATTGCCGTCGGACAGGCGAAGATTTTAAGATGAAGCTGTTCAACGGACCAACCAGCGTTGAGAATCTCGCATGGATTATGTTCACCGAAATCACCGAAATGGGGTTTCGGTTGTCGCATATTGAAGTTCGCGAGACCGACAGTTCGGTGATCTCATACACACGCGAAGACTGGATTCGAGATAATCGCTACTTCGCGTCCGTCCGCAGTCCAGCAGTGACTGCAACAACACTGCACGATGAAGAATAGTTATCTTTATTGTTTGCTTAAATCAACTCGCACGAGTTCTTTGTCGTTTCTGGCGAACACGCTTTTCATCGCAAACGCGGGATGCGACCAGATCGTCATACGACGCTGAACCTTGCGAGTTGGCTCTACTAACCTGGCTCTGCTAAGTTCCGTGTAACCTTTTTCTGACAGGTTAGCGATAATCAGATCACCCTGTTCGTTATGCAGAAAGTACCGATCTCCCTGAGGCACAATAAACGCGTTCCACCAGCGTCCTTCGCCAGTCGCTTGTCGGGTTTCCCAGACGCGCTCGCCGGTGTCTGTGCTCAAACATCGCAGCTGGCCGTAACTGCAGATACCAAAGATGTTCTTTTCCGTCACTACGGGCGTCGGCATGATTGAATGCAGCTTATCAGTCTGTTGTTCGTTGACTCCATTGCCCTTCCATAGAATATCGGCATGGTCCGCACTCACTTTCAACATGTGCGGCCCTTCGTAGAATGACGTCAGAAACAGCCGATCGTCCAGTTTTCGTGGCATCGGAACGCAAAGTCCCGCCTTGATCACCCATGGGACTTCCCATAACACTGTTCCGCTTTCAGGATCCAGCGACGAGACAGCCGACGGATGCCAGATAATCAATTGCCGTCGTCCAGCAAATTCGTAGATGACAGGAGGACAATAGCCGACGAAAGGATCATCCAGTGATCGCCACAATTCTTTTCCTGTCGCCTTGTCGAAGCAGACAACGAGCCCGTTCTCTTTGCCGCCCACGAGTGTAATCAAAT
>JANOZG010000632.1:0-6626 GCA_031429275.1 Planctomycetota bacterium | reverse complement strand
ATCCGTGCGTTCGATCGGCAGATCAAACAGAGAACCAAGCTTATCGATGGATGCCATCAGGTCATAAAAAGCCTCAATATGTTTGCCAAGTTTAGCCAGAGCCCCCACGACCACAGCGACGATCAATTCCGCAGCAACCAGCTGTCCCAGAGACAACTGTCCGGAAATGACCAGCCATCCGCCAATTGCCAGTAGCGCAGTGCTGGCCAGCGCCTGGAGCAGAAGAAGAGAAACAATCTGCCGAATCAACACTCTAAAATGTTTTTTTCGTGCGTTCAGATAGTCGTAGATCAATTGATCTGAACGTTCCAGAGCGAATTCGGTCGCACCGTCGTAGCGGAACGTCGTACGACAGCGGGCCAGGTCTTCCAGCCATGCTGCCATCTCATATTTAGTTTTCGATTCCTTGATGCTGGTCTTTACGGCTCCCTGTCCGAGCACAAACATCGTGAACAGGATGGCCAGAACCAGCACGACATCGAATGCCAGCAGCCAGGGATGATAAAACGCGAGCACCATCATGCCGACTGCGATACTCAGCACGAGTGAAATTCCATCGAGCAGCAACTGGGCACTGATTTTCTGCACGAGCACGATATCAAAAAAACGATTCACAAGCTCTGGCGCGTATTTTTCATCAAGCGCCTCAACGCGCGTTCGAGGAAGCCGAAAGGACAGATCAGCGGCGACACGCGCAAAAAGACGTCGCTGGATAATCTCGACGACGAACGTTTGCACGGCTTTAATCGCACCCTGAAAAATCAGGAACGCCAACAACATCAGTGACAGCACAATGACCGGCTGCAGAAACCGCCCAAACGCCACGGTGTTGACCAACGCTTCCACCGCCAACGGTGTGGTCATCGTCAACAGACCGGACACGAGGGCGAATATGACCACAACCCAGACGTCCCTGCTTTCCGCCCCCAGAAGCGACAGCAAACGCTGAAGCGGCTTCTTATCCCTGGAATTTGACATCACCGACCCGGAAGATGTCAACGATGATTCAACCACGACGCAACGCAGAGTCCCTTCGAAACCTTCCAGACGAAGATGGTTTTCGACTGTGCGGACCGATGCAACTCGGAAATCGCGTCGACTGCCTGGAGTGGCAAGAGTCAATCGCCGCCCAGTGACAGCCAAAGAGTGCCAGACCTTCCCGTCATTCGATCGCAGGATCACAACAACGCCGTTGCGGGCGAGTTGGACAAGTTGCTGCAATTCGCCATCAATCACGCGGCAGTGGCGACCGAGACTCTGCCCTGTCTCCACGATCCACCGCCACCAACCACCTTGATCCGCGCCGAAGTAGGTTTGGAATGCCTCATCCACGGCTCGCCGGATTCTGGAGCGGTCCACATGCAGACCGTCGCGAAGAGCGATCTGTTCAAAAATCCACGACGCCGCGACCAAATCTCCTTCGTTTTCTTTTACTGAAGATTCCATACTGCCCATCGAATAACCCGGCTTCTGTCTAAGACTGCTGTTTCAGTGATACTTGGGTCTATTGAGAAAGATGCGGTTGGGAGGCAGGCTCGATTGGACTGAGTGAATCTGCAACCTCTATCGACCGTTGCCGATAAGATCTTTGAATTGTGCCTTCACCTGCCCTGCGCCTGACATATTGTACGACCAAAGCGGTCGCCCTACCTGTCACAAGCGACACCGAATCGTTGACGGACTCAGAATCACCAGGAACAATGATTCAGTCGCGATAGCGATGCCAAACCCGCATCAGACAACTCATGGCTGTCACAATGCCTTTCTTTGGCTGGGACTGAACCCCGATTCTCACATCACGGATGATATCGGAATACGCCGAGAGTAAAAATGCGGCATGCAATTCCGATCTTGTTTGCATTGTCTGAGTTCAATGTTTACGCCAAATTCTGGAAAGCAAGTTTTCTGACCTGATCGTCGAGAAAGAACGAGCATTTGTGGAATCTCCCTGAAGTCCGGATTTACGATTGTCGTCGCTCCTGAATGGCAACACTACGCCAGTAAAACGGTATCGACAAATAGATAATCAACATCTTTTATATTGATTTAATCGAAGTTTTGAATTCAAGTGCAGCACCGCATGTTCTCAACCGAACGCGCCATTCACGCATTCGTGAACGATTTTATTAAATCAAAGTATTGACTAATCAATTTGAATTAGTCAATTATTTAGATGCTGCTAAATTTGGCCGAATGATGATTCTGTCGATAACAATCACACTGCTTTTTAACAGGGAAAGTCAGGCCATGAGAATTCAGACTCTTGATCGCAACGTGGGAATCACGGAAAACCAGCGAGAACACATCGATCGCTGTCTGCAGTTTGCTTTCGATCGATTTAGTTCGCATATTAACTCCATCGACATTTCGCTGGCTGATGTGAACGGACCGAGAGGCGGCGAAGATGTGCAATGCCGCATCAGGATTTCGCTTCATGCAGCCGGAGAACTGACCGTGGAGGGTAAAGGAGTCTCTGTCGAAGCTGTCGCCGCCGAGACTGCAGATCGAGCGGCTTTGGCTGTCTCCCGACGAATTGATCGGCTTCGTGATGTTCAGGGAACTTCGATGTCGGGTCAGTAGATCGACGATTTCGTCGTGACGCCGGGCCGAGCCGAGGGGATTTCTGCTGCGAAGGTTAAGGAAGTCAACATAACTTCCCACAAAGGTATCTTGAATGGTCATTTTAATGTTGGTGCTTGGGCTGGTTGTTCTGACTGTTGGACCCGAGTTACCGGTCCGCGGTTCTTCGCGACTTGCGATGGCGATGGGTGTTTCGCCGTTGGTGGTCGGTCTGACGTTGCGCTCGGAAATGTTGTGGGTAGCAATATTTTCAATGTGCTGTTCATCCTTGGTCTGTCGGCCATGATCGTTCCGTTACGAGTCTCGCAGCAGTTAATTCGTATCGACGTCCCGCTGATGATCGCGGTTTCAGTGCTTGTGCTTGTGATGGCCCTTGATGGAGGCATAGGACGGCTGGACGGACTGTTCCTCGGTTGGAGGTCTGATTGCATACACTGTCATGGCGATGGTGACGAGCCGCAAAGAGCAGGCCGGGATCAAAGCTGAGTACGAAGCAGAATCTGGGCTCGCGAAAGAGGTTCAAGGCTGCGGAAAAGTCGTTGTGAACCTTCTGCTGGTGGCCGCGGGGCTTGGACTGCTCGTTCTGGGCTCTCAGTGGTTTGTCGATTCCACCATTGTTATTGCCAGGCAACTGGGTGTGTCGGAGTTGGTGATTGGGCTGACGATCGTCGCGGCTGGAACGTCAATGCCGGAGCTTGCGACTTCGATCATGGCGGCGATTCGCGGAGAACGAGACATCGCTGTCGGCAATGTGGTGGGGAGTAATATCTTCAATATCCTGGGCGTGCTTGGAGTTTCAAGCGTTGTCTCGGCCGACGGAGTGCGAGTATCGCTGCGGCTCTTCAACTGGACATTCCCGTAATGATCGCAGTCGCCCTTGCTTGCCTGCCCGTGTTCTTTGTCGGACACATCATCTCACGCTGGAACGGAGTGATGTTCTTTGCCTACTACTGCGCTTACACGGCGTCCTTTGTGATCGCGGAAACGGCTCCAGGTTTCCAGCGCACGTTTGCATTCATCATGCTTGGAATTGTTGTGCCGCTGACTGTCGTCACGCTGCTGACAGGTGTCGTTCGCTCAATTCGGCAGGAAAGAATAATGAAGCCATCAAAGTGAGTGCACAGAAGAACCAATAGTCAAACTGGCTCTTGTCTTATCGAAAGCCTTTTCTGCGTCCAGAAGCATCGCTCAGACACCGCATGAGTTCGGCGACCAACCAGAGGACTCAAAGAAAGAGATCTGATTTTGCCGTGCGGGAAATCGCAAGGACAGCCGGATGCTTGATTTTTCGCTCGGCGGAAATCGCGAAAAAGTGTTCACGGACGCCTTCCATTTCCCCGACCAACTCCACTTCGAACTGCCGACAGATCTCGTCCTGAATGACAAGTCCACCGGGGAACAGTCCTTCGCCTGTTTGCCCGAATGCCTTCAACAGTGCCGTGTCATCAAATTCGGCGCGTATGAAGGGGTGAAGGTCATGACTTTCGATCCACGAGTCCAGCGAACGTCGAAGGGCAGAATTCCGCCCGGGGACGAGCAGCGGGGCACCATTCAGTGATTGCGGAAACCCTTTGTGATAACGACGAGCCAGCTCCTTCGCAGCGAAAAGTCCCACCGCTGAGTCCCCCAGAGCGTGATTGTAGGCTCGCACTTTAAACGCGGCGGTCACTGGCGTGTCGGACAGCACAATATCGACGTTATGCAGCATCAATTCACTGAGCAGTTGTTCCAATGTGTCTTCCACACAGACAAGTCGCAGTTCATCGGATAATCGCAATGCAGGTTCCAGCAGTCGACGGGCCATCAACTTCGGCATCGCTTCGACAACTCCGACAACAAATCGCACTGGCCTACCAACGGGATGCCCCTTGAGCGTATCGACAAGCTCACGTCCGAGAGAAAAAATTTCGTCCGCATATCGATACACGGTCTTGCCGGTTTCGGTCAGCTGAAGCGTGCGGCCGGATTTCTGAAACAGCTTTTGTCCAAGTGATTCTTCCAGACTGCGCAACTGGGTACTGATCGCTGGCTGCCCGATATGCAGTTTCTCCGCCGCTCGCAGAATCGTGCCTTCACGAGCGACCATCCAGAAATACAGCAGGTGATGATAATTGAGCCAATCCATGGGCCGAACGATACTTCAGTTTCTTCCGTGATTCAATCGCTCGACTGCTGATTCGATTGCGACGGCAACCTGGAATTGTTTACCTTCGCCGCAATTTGTCGTGTCGGTTCCACAAGCTAAGACTACTATACTTCGATGCCAATGCCCCTCACTGGGGGAAGCAATTCGCAATTGCGGTGATTGCTCCATGGATCAGACATGACCGAAGACGGCTTAGCATAGACTCCCATGCTCCCAAGTTTTGAAAACCTGATCGAATCGAAACTCAACGCAAACGTCAGCAAAGTTCAGGTCGCTGGGTTTGCAGATCCAGAGGCAGGCGTCCGCGCGCTGATGCGAATCCGCTCCTTGTGGCGAGAATCAATCGCCGCGCATCCTGAAGCACGATCCACACTGAAAGAAGAGCCAGCATGGTACTGGCATCTGCAGCGAGTCTGCGAGGAAGCTCCGCTGAAAGACTTTGTCCTCAGCGTGATTGATCAGTATGTTCGTAACGCGGCGAGTCAATTTGACGTCTTTGGATTATTCAATTCCACTCCGCGCGCATTGGGAATACTGGCCCGACTTGCCTGTGCGAGTCCCTATTTGATACAGACTCTACTCGCCGATCCGCCCTATCTGACGACACTGACACTGAGCGGACGTACGTCCGAAATGAAGGCTCGTGAACAGTTCGTGCAGGAAGCAACAGCGGAAATCACAACGTCCATGAATCGACAGCAGAGACTATCCGCTCTGCGTAAATTCCAGCGACGCGAATTGTTGCGTATCGGGATGTGCGACGCATTTGGTCTGCTGGATCTGCGATTCGTGACCCTGCAACTCTCGCTGCTGGCAGACGCTATGGTGCAATGCTGTTTGAATTTTGCGATGAATGAGGCGAACGTTACCGACTTGTCGCTCTCAGTGATCAGTCTGGGCAAGCACGGCGGTGAAGAACTGAATTACAGTTCAGACATCGATCTTGTATTGATCTGTGATCAGGACTCATCCGTCATGCAACGCGTCGCGAGGCTGACAATCGAAGGACTGGCAGAAAACACACCTCCGGGATTCTTGTATCGTGTGGATTTACGATTGCGCCCATGGGGTGAAGCGGGGCCGCTCGTGAGCACGATTTCGGCGTACGCTGATTATCTGATTCAGGACGCGGCCACATGGGAAAAGCAGGCGATGCTCAAAGCACGCGTCGTTGCTGGTGACCGCAATGCGGGAAATCGGTTTCTGAAACGCATCCGCCCTCTTCTGTTCACTGATTCTGCGGTTGATATCCGTAACAGCATTCATCAGATGAAGGAACTCATAGAACAGCGACTGCGTCAACGTGGTAAGCTCTATTCCGAAGTCAAGCTTGGCGTCGGTTCGATTCGCGACATCGAGTTCCTGGTTCAGAGTCTGCAATTGATTCACGGAGAACATGAGCCACGCATTCTGAACTTCAATACACTCGATTCGCTCGTGCGTCTGGCCGAGTTCGGTTTGATCAGCGCGGCATGGTATCGACAATTGCGAGCGGGATATGTTTTTCTAAGAACTGTTGAGCATTCTCTGCAACTCCTGCATAACCAGCAGACGCACGAATTGCCGTCAGATCGGGCTCAACTTGAATGGCTGGCGAATCGTCTGGACTATCCGGACGCGGCGACGCTGATGTTGCGATTCAATGAACATCGCCTTGCCGTGCGCCACATCTTCGACGAAAGCCTGCAGTTCGAATCCACCTCGAAGTCCATCGTTTCGGGTGCTGCATCGATTGACAGAACAGCATCGGGATTACCGGGGTGTTTATCGCAGCCAGACGTTTCGTCGGACGTACAACAGCGACAATTATCAGAACGACAACTTCAACTGGCCGAAAGCTTTGCGACGGTTGATGCAGGGTCCGACGCGGTCGTTTCCATACGACAGAACCCTGCGATGT
>JANOZG010000631.1:0-5770 GCA_031429275.1 Planctomycetota bacterium | reverse complement strand
TCGGCCAGCACGCGGGCATTTGCTTCGCCCAATGCCATCTGAAAGTCAGCCAATACCTGATCGTGCTCAGGCTCTCTGAATTGTGCAAACCACTTGAAGGTGCCAAGAATGAATTCCTCCACCGAGTCAATGGCCATGGCGCTGGCTTGTTCTCCTCCGGCATGACCGCCCATGCCGTCGGCGACGACGAACAGGTAACTTCGGTCGGGACTATGCTGAATTATCTTCTGAGGCAGACTCGATTGCTCGATCTGCAGAGCCTTGAGCAGAGTGGCGACCAGAAACTGGTCCTGGTTCACTGCGCGGACCAAGCCAGTATCGGTCACTCCAAAACTACGTACAGCAAGAATCGGGTGACCTTCCAGAATTGCTGGCGTGTCCGCGTCAGTGTTTCCATCATCGTCAGCTGCTGCGCCGGTCGAGATTTCGAAGTCGCTCATACCATTACTATGTTAAGAAAGCCTCAGAAATACCACCATCACAAGTCAGGATTCCTCTGTTCTTCACCATTCAGCGTCTGGACAAGCTACTGGAACGGGCTTTCGTTGGCAGCGAGAACCGAAACGTCGTGCCCAAACCTTCTTTGCTTTCGACTGTCACCTGCCCGCCGTGTGCCTCCGTAAATGTTTTCACGATGACGAGGCCAAGGCCCATTCCGCCTTCGCTTTCCGGATCGACCTGCCCTTTGTCAAACACTTTTTCGAGCAACTCTTCAGGGATTCCGGCTCCGTTATCGTTAACCCGGCACTCAACGAAATCATTATTGCCGGATTCTGTAGCCTCGATCACCACGATCCCACGGGGAGTGTACCTGATGGCGTTGGCAATCAGGTTTTGAAAGACGCGTTTCAACAACCCGGCGTCCGCATAGACAACAAGTGCATCTGGTACCATGTTGATCAGCTTTGTGCTGGCAGTCCCGGCGACGGGATGCAAATCGTGAATCAGGTTCTCCACCAACGGCCATAAATCAAACTCGCGACGCTCCAGCTTAACTCCAGTCTCTGTCTGGAGATGCGTACTCTCTTCAAGGATCTTACCGACCATGGCTTCAAGGTGATTCACGTTGCGACGCAGGGCACTTAGCATTTGCGAGGTTCCCTCGGTGATGCCGGATTTCTGAATTGTCAGTTCGAGAACTCGGCCCGCGAGCGATATCGCATTCAGAGGGGTCCGCAGATCGTGCGCGACGAATGCGAGATACTCCTCTCGACGTTGCTGCACTTCCAGCGCCTGCTGAGTGGCATAGGATTGCAGAGCCAAGCCGATGGCATGATCAAAGACTCGATTGATAATCCGGAATGGCTTTCCCTGCAGGACAAAATCGTTTTCGTCAGCCAGATCGTGGATGCAGCCGCGAAGGATGTTGTATTCGGCGACGACCTCTTCGATATTGAACGCATCCTTAACACGCTGTCGACCGTGGGCAGGAGGACTTCCCTCACAAATTGTCACCGGAATCGTCTGATCCGACCCTGACTGCAGCGCAACAACCAGCTCGTCCAGGAGATCAGGAATGTGATCATTGAGAGTAGGGATGTCGAGCTGCCGCGCTGACGGAAGCACGCGCAGCAGCTGCCGCCATCGCATGAGTATCACATCACGCTGCTGCCGGATGAACACCGCGAGTTTGTGCAGATTGCAGATGTTCGTCTCCTTAAGAACCGGGGCAGAATTGATAGTCGGGGATCGCTCCGTCCCGACCATGCCGGCTTTCGATCTCGGTGTATCGATCGTCGATTACGTTCGACAGATGAGCCGTCGTCCGTTTTGTTTGTACACCACCGACGGGGTCGTCGTCCAGAATGACGACGGTTTTTCCCTCTTTCACAACAAGGCTAGCAGTGGTCAACCCAGCAATTCCGGCACCTACGACACCGACATCGGTGGTGATGTCGCCGGTCAAAGCCATATCAACCACGGTCTCGCCCGTCTGCATCCAGAAGGATTTAGTTTGTTCTAGTTTTGTATTCGTAGTCCAGATTCTTCGGTAGCGATTCATTTTTCAAAGTAATGGCGAACATGGGCAGCAATTTGGCGATCTGTCAGCTTGTCCGCAGTCTCCAGTTCGACATCGAGCGCCGGAAATTTTCTGAACTTAAGACGTTTCGAAAACTCGCCCTTTGCTTCGCCGGGGCCAAGAATCAGAAGCGGATCTGCACCACGCAGGCACGTGAGCACTTCGTCGTAGAATGCGTTGAGTTCGTTCATGAACTTATGCTCTTGCCTTTGCTCGGATACGTGCCCCTGGCGACGGTTGGGCTGGTCCGAACCGGGACCGCCCGCTGACGCAAATGGCCTGTGCGCGTTCGAGCTAATCTTCTTGATTTCCTCTCCGTCATCCTTCATCAGGACTACAATCGCTTGAGAATGATCAACCCACACACCAGCTCTTAACGACATCAATTTGCCTTTCATCAGCTTTCTACCCAAACAGTCCTGAATCGCCTAATTCGGCATCGATGCCGACGTAACTAAAGTCACAGTTGCTTATGATGCCACTGCTGATCGTGCGAATTCCCGTCATTGGAGCGTTGTACAGATTGGCAGGATCGGTGTAGAACGTCGCGTCGAATCGTGCGATGAATGTACCGGTCGGGCGTCAGTAGTACCTTTGCTGACCATCGTAAAAGCACTTTGTGTGCCAATCATTGCGTTCTGACACTGAACAGAAAACGCACCCGCATTGCTGAATTGGCAAATAGACAGACCAACCTTCAGGCCGCGCAACGATCAGCCTGGAAGTTGATCGTTCGCCAGATCGGAATGTGTGATATCTTTTCAGCGTCTGAATCAATTGTATCGTTGGAGGTGCCGATGGAGGCACGGTCGTCCAGCGGCTGGCAGTCAATCGTTTTCCGATCACAGGGAACTAAGGGTCGGCGAATATCGCGTCGGCAATCGGGCCATGGGCTTCAGGGAGCAGCATCTCACACTGTTTCAGTTTGCGGACAGCCATACCCGGCTGACACGATGTTTCTGTTTCCTTTTGCGGGTCTGAGTCGCTCTCTCCTTCGACTGCCACAATTCGCCTTTCGGCATCGTGTGCCGCACTCTATGGAAGGCACACTTTACTCAATTCAATACACTTTCTAACTATTCATCCAGCCGTCTTTCCACTTGTGGTTTTTCGATCCTGTGGCTGATACGTGCGAGAGCTGACAGAATGACGAACGCCAGCACCGCTCCCAGCACTGCGGAGGCTTCACGGCCCAGTCCCGCCGCGATACCGATGGCAGCAGTGAGCCAGATTCCAGCCGCCGTCGTCAGACCCTCAATTTCCCCACCGCGACTGTCCTTGACGATTGCGCCGGCTCCGAGGAATCCGACTCCAGCGACGATTCCCTGGATTATGCGACTGAGATCTGCGTTGGACAGACCGGCCTGTTGTGGTATCAGAACAAACAGCGCGGCTCCCAGTGAAACAAGCATGTGTGTACGAAGTCCCGCCGCTTTTCCCGCACGCTCGCGATCATATCCCAGCATTCCGCCGAGGATCGCCGCCAGCAACAGTCTGACAATCATTCGAATCGCCTCACTGGTGTCAGGCAAGTCCGAAAAGTCTAAAGCAACCTTCTGCCACGAGTCCGCCAGCATCACGTCCAACACGCTTCCGCTCCTGAGTATCGTTACGGTGGTCAGAATAATCTCACAGTCCCATTGTATTATGCCAGAGTTTGAAGACGGCAAACCTGATCGGGCCTGATCAGGTTTGCCGTTCAAACTCGATCGCGCAATCCTTTAACTCCACTTGATTCAGCGCAATGGTCACAACAATAGATTATGCCGTTAGCTTCCAGTCCGTGTCCGATAACGCGGCACTGACAATGGCTGCAAGTCGGTGCTAAGGCCTGAATCGCACATTCAAAACTATCAAATGTATGCGACTTTCCGTCGCTGATGATTTCGAAGCACTTGTCATAAGCATTTCCACAAGTCTCGCACGTCTTCATAGCTTCCGCCCTGCCTTCCTCGAAATGGTCAATAGAGTCTTTACCGAACAATTTAGATTTCGCCGCAACCTTCAGGTGGATCCCGTCAAACGGCGAATCCGCAAATGGAGAGAGACCACTGCCGATGAAGCGGGAGAAAGAACGACCTTCATAGTTCAGGAGAATTCCCCAGGGGCACTTCCGTCTGCGAATGCATTGGATTGTGGCCCCAGGAAACTTATCTCCGCCAACGATCCGTCAGTTTTCCGGGGTAGGCGCATTTCCGCCCAATGTCGCAGGACGGGTTGCCTTGCCCGTTCGGTCAGAGTCGGCTCCAAGTTCTTTGGAGAGTTGCTCTGCCTTCATCATATGTTGCTCAATCTTCGTCGTTGCGTCATTGATGAGCGTCTGGAACTTCTCGTCGCCGACCGAATCCATCGCTTTCAGTTCAGCCAGAGCCCATGTATGGGATCCAATCGTGAAGCCGATGAATCCCATATCGAATTCCTGCCCGTCATACTGACTCAGCATTTCCGTTGTTGAGGCGACATAGTTTTCTGTCGCTTGACGTTCTATCGTCAGGATTCGATGCAGTGGTGTCATAGCATGGACAGTCTTCTTAGGATTGACGTCATCTTCCAGGTCATTATCCACCGGCTCGTTTCCGATGAGTCGCTTGGCACCGGCTGGCTTCCGAGCCGGATTCTTTTCCCCTTTCGCAGGGTTGTCGACTGCATCGGAGTTTTCGTCAGCCTGATTCTCGCCCCGAAAACCTGCAGCATGTGTGATCCCTGTACTCTGGAGCAACGTGACGCTTACAACTCCAGGAGCAGAGTCACGCAGCTTTTCGCTGCACTTCGTATGTTCTTCAACGAGCATTCCTGCGAATTGCTTGACCTTCTCATTGGTCGAACGTTCTTCTGCGAGTTGCGCTAGTTGAATTGTGCTTTGATCCATTAACATCAGTTTGCCAGCGAAGTATTCGGCGACCGCTGCGTCGTTCCCTCTCGGATCCGCATCTGCTTTAGTGCTCAGCCGATCTGCTCGCGCTTCGGCTCTGTCTGCCCGTTTCTGTGCAGGCGTTTCCTGGCCCTTGATCTTTGTGTCCTGTGCGAATGCTGTAGTACACGCGAGCCCCATGAGCGCGAGTGCAATTCCGTGTCTGAACAATTTCATATCGAACTCCCTTTTTGAACCTAAGCTGACACGTGTCACGGTGTCATTAGTACTGTGACGCAGAACCAATCTGTGTCACTAACCTGACAGACGATTTGTCCATCGTTAACAATTGTGCCAGGATGGCACTGCGGCCACCTTCTGGCGCCGCGAGGAATGTCCTGGGCAAGGATCGCCCCTACTCAAACAGGTTCGAACCGCTGAACGCAGCATCGACGAGAAATCCGAAGTCATAGTCGGTTAAGACGCCACCGCTGATCGTTTGAACGTTGGTGGCTGGGGCGTTGTAAAGCTTTGACGGATCCGTGTAGAACGTGGCATCAAGTCGTGCGATCAGCGTTCCGTTGAGGGGACGTGGTGCCGGACCGCTCGCTGGATTCCAGCGGAACAGTTCGCCTGCTCTTGTGAGATAGAACCAACCGCGGATCGATTCTGAATATAGAAACCGTTCCTGATTCGTCCCGAACGATTGATAGAAGTTGCCGGTGAAGCGAAGCCCAAACTGCTGATCCAAACGAAATGCAAGTTCTTCCACCGGAGTGAATGGTGCCGTCTGGATTTCGTTGCTGGCAATCACATGTCGAACGGTATAAGTACCGGGAACGACGTTCGTGAATCGGTACAGACCTCGCTCGACATTGGGATCGATCCCGGGATTGCCG
>JANOZG010000630.1:0-2940 GCA_031429275.1 Planctomycetota bacterium | reverse complement strand
CAACAGCATTGTACTACCGTCACCAGCTGTTGTGCTCATTACGATGAATCGCGACGTGCGTACCGACGCGGCTGCCACTGCAGTCGTGGAACAACTCGCGACACGCGCAGTTCCGGTACAGCACATTCGCCTGCCCCCGCTGCAAATGTCAGCCGACTTTTTTGCCAATCGCATTAGTGACAGCGGCTACGACAAGAATGGCAGCTCATCGAAAATGGTGCAGGCACTCCAGGAGAAGGGCTACGTTCGATTCGAACACCTGCCGCTCAGATCTAAAGATGGACGATCGGTCGAGGTGGAAGTTGTTGCCAACGTTTACAAGGAAGATCATGACAGTGTCATTCAGTGCAATATACGCGACATCACTGAGCGTACACGCATGGAATCAGTGCTGCGGAGGCAAGCGGTCCAGTTGTCGGAACTCCATCGGCGCAAGGATGAGTTTTTGGCAATGCTGAGTCACGAGTTACGCAGCCCTCTTGCGCCCATCGCAAACGCGGTGCAGCTGCTTGGGCTGCAGAAGTCCGGGGAGAGCCGTATCCAGCAGCAGGCACGCGGTATCATTGAACGACAGGTCGGGCAGCTTCAGCATCTGGTCGACGATCTGCTGGAAGTGTCGCGGATCACGACGGGCCGAGTCCAGCTGCGTCTCGAACGAGTTGATATGTGCCGCATCGCCGAGGGAGCGGTGGAAACCGTCCGACCGCTGATTGAGCAACGGCGACACGAACTGACAGTCTCGTTGCCTCAGGAACCAGTGTGGATGATTGCCGATGCAGCACGCCTGGAACAGGTGCTGGTGAACCTGCTGACCAACGCATCGAAGTACACCGAAGGAGGCGGGCATATCTGGCTGACGGTGGAAGTCGTGGCAAGTGAAAGCACTGGCGAGGGGCGAGGGGCGAGGGGCGAGAAAGAGAACAGTGGCGAGGGGCGAGTGACGAGTGACGAGAAGGTCGTAGAGTCCGATCTCGCCACTCACCACTCACCACTCGCCACTCTCACTGTCGTCATCCGAGTCCGGGATACCGGCGTCGGCATCTCTCCCGCACTGCTTCCGCATGTCTTTGATCTATTCACACAGGCGGATCGTTCCCTTGACCGGTCGCAAGGCGGCCTTGGTATCGGGCTCGCTCTGGTGCAGCGACTGACGGAACTGCACGGAGGTCAGGTCGAAGCCTTCAGCACCATGGGAGAAGGCAGCGAATTTGTAGTGCGACTGCCGGTAAAGAGTGAGGAGTTCCGAGTGACGAGTGGCGAGTCGCAAAACTCGTCTTCACTCACCACTGACCACTCGCCACTCGCCTCTCCTCTCAAAGTGTTGATCGTGGACGACAACGTGGATACGGTACTGGGATTCTCAATGCTGTTGAAAGCAGCGGGGCATGATGTTCGGACTGCTCATGATGGATTGTCGGCCGTGGAGGCTGCGATCGAATACCGGCCTGATGTTGTGCTGCTGGACATCGGCTTGCCCGGTCTGAACGGTTACGAAGTCGCCAAGCGACTGCGACAGCATTCGGATCTCCGGAACACTGTCTTGATTGCCTTGACCGGTTACGGCCAGGACACCGATCGACAGGCTTCCAGTCAGGCCGGTTTCAATCATCACCTTGTAAAGCCCGCGCGATTTGACCAACTCAGGAAAATTCTGGCCACTGTTCAGGAGGGTTTGAAGATGTAGAAGGATTTTTAGAGTTGCTCGCTTTTAGGCCCCGAGGGCCGACATATCCAATGCCGGTGGCGTGACGGGGTGTTGATTTAATGGGTTTTCACAACCCGAAACGTCAGTGAGGGATAAAAGTTGCCGCGTTTTCAGCAACAGCCCTCGCTGACGCTTCGGGTTAACATTAAATCAACAGACCGGTGAGCCACCGGTATGCGATCATAAAGAATCTGAGGCCCGAAGGGCCGGCACAATAGCGGATGTGTCGGCCCTTCAGGCCTGAAACCTCGTATTTTCTGTACTCCGGTGGCTCACGCCACCGGCAGAGGATGTGCCGGGCTTCCAGCCCTAACGCAATCAGCTTCGCTGCTTTGAAGGAGAAAGAATCAAATGCCAACCACCGAACACAAACCACTGCGTGTCCTCGTGGTCGATGACAATCGCGACGGTGCCGACGCACTGGGCTTGCTGCTGGAAGAACTCGATAACGAAGTGCATGTAACCTACGGCGGCGTCCAGGCGTTGGATGTGGCAGCAGCCTTTCGCCCGGATCTGTTACTGGTCGACCTTTTGATGCCGGGAATGGACGGTTGCACGCTGGTCACCAGATTTCGTCAGCTGCCCCCGTTTTCCGAGATGAAAATCGTCGCAATCACCGGCCAGAAGGGCGACGAATATCACGCAATGGCGATGAAGGCCGGATGTGATCTGGTGCTCTACAAGCCAGTCACACTTGCTGCGGTGAGGTTGGTATTGGCGAACATCGCTCCTGTCGTCACCCGAACGTCTCCGCCACCGATGAAGTCACGTGCTTCTGCACAACCCGTGACAGACCGTCGCCTGCCGATCGGAGAGGCCAGAAAGATTCGCAGCGAGCGACCATCGAAGACTCTGACGCAGGCAGAGAGTGAAGCAGCGATCTGTGACGGCATTATCCGGTTCCAGGACGAATACCTTGGCTGGCGTTCTGAAGGAATTCAAGCGCATCTGATCAAAGACATGCTCATCGTCCGCATCACGGGAGTGCTGACTCTGGCCGAAAGGCAGCTCGGGAAATCGGCTTCGCCTGAACGAGGCCGAGATCTCATCAAGCAAACCAGAAAGCAATTGCTGGAGATCGCCCGGCCGATGCTGGAGTCTCTGGTGCATGAAGCGGCGGGTGTCAAAGTTCGCAGCATGCATCATGACATCAGCACAATCACCGGTGAAGAAATTGTGGTGTTCTCGCTGACCGAGGCACCGCGATTTCAGTAATACAAAGGCGAGCGGTTGGG
>JANOZG010000629.1:0-3176 GCA_031429275.1 Planctomycetota bacterium | reverse complement strand
TGCTCCTTCGCTGCTGAACGGCTGATACCGTGAACGGTTACCAAAAAGGGGCGTGGTGAATTCGATCAGAATTCACCACGCCCCTGTGTTTTCACCGCAGATACTTCGAACTACAGATTCGATGGATCGAGAAACACACTGAAGTTGAGGGTATTCAGCACACTGTTGAAGACTGCCTGACCAGGCTTGAACTGCAGCATCACAACATCATTCGGCTGAATCAGAATACGTTCCTTCTGATCGGTCATGGCACGGGCCAGATCCACGCGGATCGGCAGTTGCCGACCGTCCGGCATTTCTCGCAGAATGATCACCCGTGTCGGGCGGACGACATGACCCGGTCTGCCTGCCGCCAAGGCTTGCCCTGATTGCCCCAGTGGGCCGCCCACCGAACCATTCGCGAGAGCGACTGCTTCGATGACATCGATATCTTCATCGCGTGGAAGTGGAATTTTCGCTCCGCCAACCAAACCGCCAATGTAGAAGTATTCTTCACGTCGAGGAACATAGACCACATCACCGTCATCTAACTGAACGTCAGCCTGTGAAAACGGCAGCCCTTCACCGGGACAACCCGTTAAAGGAATCCGTACGACCTGACTGTTTCCGGCTTCGCCCTCAACAAAGTTGGCTGTTCGAGCCTGCAGTTCTTCGGCACAGATTGCATGTGGATCCTGCAGGCCACTGCGTTTAAAAATCCAGATTTCACGAGCCGCATCGGTCCCGGGCAGACCGCCGGTGACTGCCAAAGCATGCAGCAGGTCATTTTCGTAGACCGGAAGATCCACAACGTCCGCTGAACCACGATGGATATGATCGACCTGCCCCGGCTTCACTAACTGCACAGACGTTGAAGGTGTGTCTTCACGCAGCACCACGATACGATGCACACGAGCGGTGATCAGCGAGACGTGAACACGTTCCGTTTCAATCTTTGTAATCTGCTTGTCCCGGTAGGCTTTCTTGATGACTTCCGTGGCCTCAGGGATCGTCAATCCAGACAGCTCAACCCGTCCAACTAAGGGAAGTTCAACACCGCCAGTATGGTCAACTTCCACTGGCAAACCGGTTGTCGAACCGACAACGCTGCCGTGCGGTGGATAATATCGCTGGTTGATGGGCTGTGTTCTTTGCAGCACAGGCGTCTCATCCACGCCGGGAGGTATCACACCAAAAATATAGATGCTAAGTTGGTCACCCGCTCCAATCACGTGAGCAGTTGGCTTTTCCTGCCCCAGGGCTGTGAAAGGAAACACGGTCTGCCCTTCACGAGGCGGGGTACAAAGTTCGCATGGCAATCGATTGGCAGGGATCGATTTATGCACATCCGTTATGGCATGGCATCCCACGGAAGAAACCAGAGTCGCGGCCCCGAAGCTGCTGAGCAGAAACGACGCAAGTCCGGAGAAAGTAGTCTTTTTCATTCGTATCATCCTTGAGTCAAATCCGGCCTGGAAAGCCGAAACGCTAACACTGATTCGCCCGGAGATTCAGCCAGTAAGCCTGGCCACGACAGCCATCATGCCGTCACTGAATTCGATTCCCGAGTCCATTAAAAAAACTTTTGGTTATTCATCCGAAGCGTTTAACACCAATCGCTTCAGCATTGATTCTCGACCGGCGTTCGCCTGCTTCCGAAGCTGCTCCTGATACTGCTGAACCAAGCGCTGCTGCAGAGTCGAATTTGGTGCGGGAGCAGTCGCCGAAGTTGCTGGCGAAGGATCCTTCTCGTAGGCATCCGGCGAGGCAGGAGCGGCTGGAGATTTTTCGTCTCCCTCTAACGCAGGTTGTGGCTCTGTTGTCGCGGGCTGCGATTGCGGCAATGCCGCAGCATCTGTCGGCGTCGCGTGCTCTTCAACAGGACCATTTAATTGCGGATCAACCATGGGCGGTGCCAGATATTCATGGTCGCCGCGAACATGCTCCATTGGAAAATCGACCGGTTCGTCTATTACTTCTGGACACGAAACAGTCTGCACCTGGCAGCATTTTTGAGGCGGAAGATATGGATGCAGGTAATGATGATCCGGCTGGCATTTGGCGTACGCAGCACCATCCAGGAAACCTGCGTACCACTCGTCACGCCGACAAGGATCATGTTCACATAAGACGGGTGCCTTCCAGTATTTCTTTGGAGCGAACACTGGCGGGCAACCTGTGCCTCCAGTCGCGACATCATAGAAACCGGCCTTCCAGCCACTCGAATAATCGAGCGTGAAGCAACGGCTTTGGCAGCCGTCAAATTCGCCCCACGCCTGGTGGGTTCGAACCTTTTGAGAGAGTTCGTATTTACAGTCGCTTAGCGCTGTACAGCCTGAAAGGGAGACGAGCAGTGCGAGCGCACTGAGTCGACCCTTGGAAACCGCCGTGTTCCACATTGCAGAGACTCCTATTTCTCTAAGAACCAACCGTATGGAGATCGGCGAACTCAGAATCGCGTCGTGATGGCAACCCAGCCTCTCAACCGGGTTTCACATGGGCAGCTTTGGCCGGGATGCGTATCCGTTTTCACCGGACACATCCGCAGGAAGCGGCAAATCGCGAAGACCAGAACTACAATTGCAATGCGTCAGACATTTACTTTTGGTCATTTCCGTAAAACCCCTACGACCAGCCTTTTCAGACGACCGCTGAATTTCACTACAACCCAAGCCCGAAAACTTCGGTCAGATGGATGGGCAGATTCCCCCATATTTAAGCAAACGAATTCCGTGAACAGTAGCTCCCCATTTTTGATTGGGGTTTCGGAGAATGGATAGATTTGTTATCCGTTCGTCATGTCAGGCTCCGCAACAACAGAAACCGATGCACGGGATTTGAAGATCTCTGAGCAAGCGAACGTCATTGTTGAGCTGACCAAAGTCATAGAGCAACTCAAAGAACAGAACAAGGAACTCGAAGAGAAAGTCAAGCGACTCGAAGCATTGCTCGCAGCCCGACTCGATGCCAAGTCTTCGAAGAAGCCTGTCTTCCCGGAGAATTACAGCCTGGAACGCAATAAACTCAATGGCAGTAAACTTCGCGGCAAAAACTCTGACAAGAAGTCGCCAAAAACATCCATCGGTCGCAAGCCCGCTGAAGCCAAAGAACATCTCGTCAGCGATACGATTGAAATCTTTCCCGAAAGGCGTTGATCGCGATCAGTGCAGACACCATCGCTTCCAATCGGCGTGGCG
>JANOZG010000628.1:0-2389 GCA_031429275.1 Planctomycetota bacterium | reverse complement strand
CTCACACTTTCAAACTCAAGCAATTCCTGCATGACACAAAAATTCTGACAGGGCCTGTTTGACGGGATTGGTGTGTATGTAGTCTATTGATGACGACACTGCCTCGGCAGAAAAGAGGTTACGATCAAAGCCGGGGCCTTCCTGCCAGAACCGAAAACAAAACTTGCCGGGTCTTTCCTGAACTGTCAATTGCCGAACCAGGTCAGAGTCGTTGGCTTCCAACAGCTCTCGTATCTGTTTCGATGCAGGCTGCTTCGTTCTGGCCAGCAGTCGACTGGCCTTCGACTGCGGATTCTCTGGCAGGACTAGCAGATGCACATGCTCCGGCATGAAGACAAAAGCGATCAGTCGGAACCGCTCTTCGAGACATGCCTTTGTCAACGCCGCCGCCAGAATCTTTCTCCAGACATCGTTGGTCAACAACGGCTTTCTCTTGTCGCACGAAAAATGTCAGCTCGTGCAAATGCCGAGCCTGCTCATAGTGCCGTACCTGTTTTCGATGCGGATGAGTCATGTTCTCAATATAAGCCAGGTTGCTTGGGGCCTCAACCGAACGAATGGCCCCTCCATCGAGAAAGCCATGTCGATGACTGCAATCAGGATGCCACGCACGAGCCGAATCGCACTGGCGTAATCAGTGGCACACAAAAACGGTTTTGCCGCCAGTTCCACCCCGCCGGTGCTGAATTCAACCAGCTCACAGAGGCCACGCCTCTGCAACGCCGCGTCTTCGAACTCCTCACAACGCAGTCGTAACCCCGCGTAGCCAAACCTCTGCATTCGCGTCTCTGGTGTTCCACCACAAAAGCCCCACAAAACTCTGCATGCAGGCCTCAAAATGGCTGCTTGAGACACGTTCAAGTTCGGGTTAAGGTTTATCGGCTTTCCGTTGTCGTCAGCATTCACCTTGATTCGCTGGTTTTCACTCGTAGCCACCGATTTCAGATAGGTTCCGGGTAGTGGCAAATCGAATGCAGTTACTGATGGCTTTGATCTGCCACGGAATCCGGTTGAGGGAAGTATCTCTGCAATTTGCTGATCACATCTGACGCCACTTCCGCACTATACCGCTGTCGAAGTGTTGAAAGAGCGATGTACCAGTCTTTGACAGTGTCGCTGCTGGAAATCTTAACGGCCGCTCGCCCCAAGATTAGATCATCGAAGCCTGCCTCGTCCAAGGCCTGCCGAACCGACGCCTCTGTGACGGTTGGTGCGCTACTGGGCGTCCATTCCCCAACAAGCGATCTCAGGCAGGATGGAAAACCGCTCTGTCGCGTCAACGAGACCATACTTCTCTGCATGAGGCCTTTGTCAATCCGCCGGACACACTCAAAGCCACGAAGATGCTTCTGATGAAGATGTCGAATTAGCTTAAGCAGTTGTTCCCGGCTTGCGACAATGTTGCAATGCCGCCCGTCCCATTTCGGTATGCCAGTACGTCCGAACTCAAATTCTCCGATGCCAATGCCGCATCGGAGAAGGTCATCTCTGGTCACTCGAAGAATTGATTCCGATTCCAGTTTAGACAGAACCTTTGGGAATCGATGTGCGGCCGTCGCCAAACATTCTTCTTCGCCATTGCCAACCTCGTAGACTGAGTTCGCTCGCTCACCCAAGTCGAAGGCTTTGGCAAGTGCGTCAATATCCGGAGACTCTAGGTTCCAGTTCTCCAAGTTCCCGCGAAACACGCGGACGAAGTGAAGTTCTTGTTCCACCAGAAGCACCTTCAGGAATTGCTGTACTGAAGGCGCTCACAAGCTCTCTCCGTGACGTCATCGTCGAATCCGGATCCTGCAACAGCCTGAGTCAGTTGCATCCCTTCCTGCCGAGGCAGATCTTCCGCTATCTCCAACAACCTACTTCGCACATTTGCTGAGCGATTCTTTGCGGCTTTGGCCAATGCTTTCACTCGGGTACTCAAGTCGATATCGGAAATTCGTGACATTACGCCAAGGAAGTACTCCACCTCAGGGATTTGGAGCCCGGCGACTCCGACAAGAGACGCCCAAGCGATCGATCCCATCTCCTCAATTTGATCAACGGCATCAATCAAGTCACTCTCACGACCGTTCAGATCCCTGAATGCAGATATCGCTCCGAAAATCTGATGAGTGACAGTCGAAGTCACGTCACTTTTGACTTCGTAGTGCGGTGTATCGTGCCATTCACTTCCCTTCGTTGGACGTGATTCTGGCAATGGCATATTAAACGACTTTGTCTGACGAACATGGTGTCCACTGATAGCAGTGCTTGACTGCATTTGCCCCAACGAAATCCCTGCCGACAACACAATACCCGTGAATGCGCTCCGCATTCTGTTTCGCGTTACATCATTTCTAACTTCATGAGCGGTGGTCATTCTCTATCCCCAGTCACAGACAACTCAACG
>JANOZG010000627.1:0-5483 GCA_031429275.1 Planctomycetota bacterium | reverse complement strand
TTCCTGGATCTTTGCGGCCATGTTGCCGCTGTTGATCGTGGCTGGGATCTTCATCAAGCTGGAAACCGACAAGGGCCAGCTTGTGATCGAATCTGACGTCGCCGACGTGAAAGTCCGCATCATCAACGACGGTAAACCTGTGAGCGAACTCACCATCAAGCACGGCACCACTGCGACTCGTCTGCGAGCCGACAAGTACGAAGTCGTCATCGACGGCCCGAGCGATGGGCTGACGATTGAGAATGATCGGTTCACGCTGAAGAATGGGGATATCATTGTGGCCAGAATCCGCGTTAGCCCACCACGGAATCCTTTGGCGTCGCGAATCGACGGTCAGACGATCCAGAACGCCTTCCCAGCCAAAACTCCCAACGAACTGCTCTTCGAAGGTAAGACACTCAGCGAATGGTTGGAAATGCTGGGACGAGAGCGAAGTGCCACGGGGCTCAACTCTTCATTAGATGCCTGCCGTGCGCTGGTGACTCCAGAAACTTCCGGCAGAATCACGCAGACACTGCTCAGTGTGCTGCCCGGCCTTGACGGCAAGATGGATCTTGCGCCAAGTGGGTAGAATTCATCGAATCGGCTCGACGAAGAAACAATGAGTGTTTTGATGAAGGCCAATCCAGGGGCTGCATACTCTAAGCTCTGGGTCAGTCAGTTTGAGACCGCCAACCAGGACTGGCGCGACCGATTGTGGGGGTACAGCTTTTATGGCGTCCTCAGCAAGCCAGAAACTATCGAGCCTTTTCTAGCGTGGGCAGAATGTAGACTGAGTCAGCTACCAACGGAAACCAACGCCGTTGACGCAGATACTGTGAAAGCAGGCAACTATCTCCGAGACGCTTCTAGTAACCTTTCCAATGAAGAGGCAACATTTGATAGAATCTGCGAAGCTTTGAAGAGCAGCCCTCATCTGGGAACTGCATGGTGGCTGAGTGAACCGCTCGTGTACCGCTCCGGTGACTCCGGCACTCCCGATAGGAATCGCTGGCCGCCCGCAATCAAATCAGAAATCACTCGCGTCGCCGTCGAAGCGCTACGCACGGATGATACGCACTTGCCGCTGGTCGCTCAGGCTTGCAGCATTCTCGCCAATGGTGCTGAACTTACTCCGGAGCAGCGGTCGTCCGTCGTAACGTCAATCGCACATCGACTGACATTTGACTCTGCTCATCTGGCGAAACTCACTGAGATACAGCCAATTACTGATTCATTTGCGGATTTTACGATACCGAAAATTGTTCGGAACAGCTCTTTCAGTTCTGTCCGACTTCAAGTTGCACATCGCAGAGGAGTTGCAGCATGTCCGGTTCTGGAAATGCTGTCTCTCGTGGGTAAGCTCGATGAAGTTACATCCATTCAGCCACAACTCGATTCACTGATGAATGAGACTCAATCGGCCCTTGAGCTGATTCAGGCAGAAAATGCAAAACAGATGGAACTTAATAAAGGCAGTAACGGAAACCGCGGATCTTCTGGCAGTGGATTTGGTGTGGAGTTAACGTGGCCTGAATTGTCGTCTTCCGATATCGGCATAAATCGGGGAAACATAGGTACGATCGTTCCGGGGAATCAGCCGCTTGGGACGATGAAGCTCTGGGGAACCCACGAACCAACAAAACAGGACTGGCTGAAGTATCTGATTCTGCTGCATCCAGTGATGAAAGATAAGGTCGATGCCGCGTTAGCAAGACTTGAGCCTGCAACTGCAAATATGCCGTCGGAAGATTCTCCATCGGCGAACGTCACCGCGACTCCCAAGCCAGTGCAGCCGATTTACGAAGGCAAGACGGTCACCCAATGGCTCGATGTGATTGCAACCGAACGCAGTCCGGCAAAGTTCATGGAGGCCGTCAAAGCGTGCGATACTCTGAAGGACGAGGTTTCCAGACAGAAGATCAGCGAGGGATTGATCCAGGTACTTCCGAAGATCGATGGTTTTGCTCGTGTCGAGGTCAGTGGACGTACTACTTTGGTTGACGATAAGGCATTTGAACTCCTGAGTCGGGCATTGGCGCAAGATCAATGGATACCTTGTCTCGCCAGCGAGTTTCAGTCCGCATCACCGCAATACCGTCGTCGTCTGATAAAGCAGATTTGGCGCCAGGAATTTGCATCAATTTCTGACTATTCGCCGCTTACTCAATGGGCCCTGGATTCGTTCAGTCTCCCCGCCGACAAGACTTCACCGGAACTTGCGACCGACGCTGCTGAGGTGTTGCTGGTCCTGATCAAGAAATTTCCTGAGGAAAGGGCCTTCCATGAATCCTCGGTCACCGCACTTCGCGATTGTTCTGCTATGGATTTGACTTGGTGGCTGGCGAAACCGTTGCCACCTTTGAACGACAGGTACAAGTCGGAAAGGGTTGAGTATTGGCCACCAGCTTTGGCTGAAGTTGTGACAATGAACGCAATCAAGGTTCTGGTCGATCAAGCATCGAGTTCCAGCCATGTCGCTCAGGCGGCGATGATCCTGAGTGATGCTCCGACGCTGACCGAAGAACAGAAAACAGAAATCACCAACGCTGTTAACCACCGACTCGCGGCGGCAGCTGAGTCGGCGGAAAAAATTGTCGAAGTTGCTGAGATTCCCAATGCATTTCTTCTTCGGTCGGTCCCGGAATTCGTGACAGACAAAAAGGTGACGTGGATTTTCAGCAGTCAAGATCAAGGTCAAGCTCCAGGAAAAGTCATCGTTGCAGTGGAACTGCTCGATCTTCTCGAGAAAACTGGAACTGAGGCCAGCAGACAGTCCGGTGTTCTCGCGCTGCAACTCGACTTGAAAGATATTGACACAAGAAACATGGGATTTGGAGAAAGCATCGATATCCGTTGGCCGAGATTTGCCACGCTTGAAATGCCGATCATTAATGGTGGATCCCTGGCTCCATCCGACTTCGCGCGTTTTGTCATCGCCTATCATCCTGTGATGAAAGGCGGAAAGGTGCCTGAACCTGAGATCCCAATCCCGTAAGAACGCTCTGCGACTCACCATCCGAATTTCGAGTCTTTGCCGTCCATAGGCTTCATGCCGATGGAAGCTGGGTTTGGCAACTAATCCTCTTCGTTGAACCGCGTGCCCATCGGGCCGCGTTTGTGCGGATCAGCGCGGGGCGATGCCCACGCGGTTAAACCAAGAGGTTGTTCACTTTCCCAATTTCCAACTTGGAAACTCCACCAGCACTTTCTGAGCACCATGAATGCGATCTCGAAACGTGTCGAACGCCTGTTGAATTTGTGACAGAGGAAACCGATGCGTAATCAGAGGTCTCAGATTGACCCGGCCTTCAGCAATCCATTGCATCGCGAGAGGGAACGTGCGTTCGAAGTCGGGATGAATACTGGTCGTGATGATGAGATTCTTGAATAACGCGGCGCGCAGTTTGACGCCGTCAATCGTATGGGCCGGGACGCCGAAGTACAGAATCTGGCCGAACGGACGTGCGAGTTCTATCGCATCGTTTAACGCCTGAGCGCGATGGCCGACTGCTTCAATGACGATTTCTGGTAACTCGCCATGCAGGATTTCGAGCACTTGCTCAATCGCGTCGGCACCTGTGGCACAAATCGTGTCGGTGGCTCCCATGGCGCGGCTGATTTTCAAACGTGACTCCAGCGGATCGATGCTGATGATTCGCCGTGCTCCCATATTGCGAAGCCCAGCGACGAACATCTGTCCGATCGGACCCTGTCCCAGCACGACGACGTCACGATCGATCATGTTGGGCAACTTTTTTAACGCATGCACGACAGTCCCGAACGGCTGAGCCAGCATCGCCAGTTCATCGGACAATCGAGGATCGAGCGCCACGACGCGTTCTTCTGAAAGTACAAAGCGCTCGAACAGTCCAAGTTGCCCAACAGGAACTGCGAGAACTCGATCACCTGATTTCCAGCTTTCGCTGTTCGTGTCTATGACCGTACCGACCATTTCGTGAAGCGACATCCCGACCGGTTGAGGATATTCAATCGGATGTCCTTCAAAGTCGCCATCGAAAAATGGCAGATCTGATCCGCAGAGGCACGTCATTTCCGGTTGAAAGATGATCTGCCCCGGCGACACGTCAACCGATGGCAGTTGAGGTTCTTCGATCTCAACCAGTTCAATTTGACGACGAGCGAAAAGATGTCCGGCAAGCATTGGTGGTCCTGGCAGGGATCAGCTTGAGTAGGACGGGTCTCCGGACCCGTCCAGTTCCATCCACATCAGGACGGGACTGGAGTCCCGTCCTACCTCTACACTCGCAAATCTTCCGACGCACCGGTCAGATCTGCGGCATACTTACTTCGCACCGGCTGCACACATTCTTCAATAAACTGATCGACCTGTTCAGGAGCACGGCCAATGTAGCGGCTGGCGTCGAGGGTTCCGGCGAGATCCACAGCTGCAAAGTGCGAATCGGTTTGCAGTCGGCTGATGAGATCGTTGTCTGATCCTTGCTGTTTGACTTGATCTGCTGCCGCCTGGCTATGGACCCGAATTTGTTCGTGCAGTTCTTGACGATCGCCACCCGCCTGAACTCCTGCCATCAGGATTTCTTCGGTCGCCATAAACGGTAATTCGGCCGCTAGATTCTTTTCGATGACTTTCGGATAGACCACCATGCCGTCGGAGATATTTCGATACAGAATCAAACACGCATCGATCGCCAGGAACGCCTGTGGCATCCCCAGGCGTCGAATCGCACTATCGTCAAGAGTTCTTTCCATCCACTGATTCGCCATCGTCGCGTCGGCACCGGCCTGGAGACTCATCGCAAACCGAGCCAGCGAACACATACGCTCACTGCGCATCGGGTTACGTTTGTAGGCCATCGCCGATGAACCAATCTGTTTGCTTCCGAACGGTTCTTCCACTTCCTTGCGATGTTGCAGAATGCGAATGTCGGCTCCGGCTTTATGACATGTCTGACCAACGCCATTCAACGCAGCCATGACTTGACTATCGATCTTACGAGAATACGTCTGGCCAGTGACTGGATGTTTGAGTTCGAAACCCATGGCGGCTGTCACCATGCGATCAAGTTCTTCGACTTTGCCGTGATCACCATTGAACAGTGTCAGAAATGTGGCTTGAGTCCCCGTGGTGCCTTTGACGCCGCGAAATCGCAACGTTGCAAGGCGGTGTTCGATCTCCTCAAGATCGAGTAACAGATCCCAGCACCAGAGCGTGGCTCGCTTGCCGACAGTTGTTGGCTGCGCGGGCTGCAGATGGGTGAATCCAAGGCACGGCAGGTTGCGGTACTTCGCAGCGAATGTTGCCAGTTGATCAATGACTTGCACCAGGCGGCGACGAATCAGGATCAGACTCTCTTTGATCTGGATGAGTTCCGAATTGTCGGTGACGAAGCAGCTTGTCGCTCCAAGATGCACAATTGGTCGCGAGTTTGGAACCTGATCGCCCCATGCGTGAACATGTGCCATTACGTCGTGTCGTAGTTCTCGTTCGTAGCGGTTTGCGGCGTCAAAGTCGATGTTGT
>JANOZG010000626.1:0-1904 GCA_031429275.1 Planctomycetota bacterium | reverse complement strand
GAAAGTGGAAGGGATTATCTCCTTCGAGTCAGAGGCTATCAGTCCGCAATTCCTTGAATCCGGCATGGGAATGGCTGGGGGAATGTACCAAGCGAAGACGCCTCGTATGCGTGGCAAGCATAAACTGTTGATTTGCCTCAGCGCGCCAGGATCGTTGCGTCCATGGCAGTTCGAATCCGACCCGAAACAGGGAATTGTTCTGTACGAACTCGTCCGTTCAGACGATCCTGAATCACTCAGCCATTCGCTATTGCTTGAACCGCTGCCGAATGAAACAACAGCATCTGTCGTCAAGGAATCTGTCGAGGCGTGGGCGAAGCATCTGAACGTCCCGATCGAACGCCGCAACTCAATTGGCCTGGATTTGACTCTGGTGCCGCCGACCAGCGTCGATCTGCCGCCAAATGACATTCTGCAAAAAGAAAGACTCCTGTTGCCGGAGGGGATAAAGGTAGTCGATGTTGATTCGCCGCAGCGTGTGCCGTCGATTCAATCTCCGCCTGAACCAAAGCCGATATTGTCCTACCCGTTTGTGATCTCTCGCGATGTCATCACGATGGCCCAATTTCAGCAGTTCATAGATGCAACCGGATACATCACTGACGCCCAGCGCGGCGAACCGCTCAGTAAAGCCCCATCGGTCGCCGCAACACCGCAACCCGCTGAGAACGCACCTGCGGTAGTTCCCGAAGGTAAGGCCGCAGACGCAGCGGTCACCAATCCGCCGCCTCATAGTCCGATTGGTGGTTGGTGGCGTCAGAACGACCATTTGGTTTGGCAAGACAGTCTGAACTGGAAATCTGAGTTTCGTCGACTGGAGACCACACCGCAGATTCCAAACACCGTCAGCGATTTTCCGGACGTAGATGCCCGCCCATCGCCAGTTGTCATGATTAGTGTCAACGATGCCACCGCTTTCTGCAAATGGCTCAGCGCGAAAGAAAACCGCCAGTATCGATTACCAACCGCACTCGAATGGACCGCCGCGAATCAAATGGGCGCGGCCCTGCTGCCTGGCGACGTTGACGATAGTGATGCCAATGAACATCGAACATGGTTCGACAATAGTGAGCCAAATCCACTCGGCGTTCGAGTCGCAGCAGAAATCGGCGGCGAATGGACATCCAGCGGCGCGTGGGCAGGAACCACGGAAGTCGTCGTCATCGTCAAGAAAGACATCAACAGCGACAACAATCGATTCGACCTCAGCCATCAGATGCTTGCTCCGCCAGCGTTTCGTTCGTCCGAGATCTCCTTCCGCGTGGTTGCTGAACTCCAGGCAATGACCACGAACGAATCGAAACAACCGGAGCCGACGATAGATCGATATTAATTCCCTGCCGGTCGACCATGTTTTCTCGGATCACTGCCGCCGGTGATCTTTGTGGTATCAAGCGCCGCGCTTTGGGTTGCCGCGAGCGCGGAAGCTCGCTTGGTGGCATGGCCCCGGACCTGTAGTGATGCGGAAACCGTTTCGAAGATTGCTGGTTCAAGGTGCAATTCATCGGGCGACCATTGATGATGAAATCGCGGTGCCGAGACGGATTGCTGAGCGGTCATGTCAAAGACCGTGTGATTGAGAATGTTCTGCAATGTAGCAGTTATGATTCTAGGTCCTCCGGATGCGCCGCAAGCGTACGTTGCTTTGCCTTCTTTAATGATCATCGTTGGCGTCATGCTGCTGAGAGGTCTCTTGCCGGGCGCCACAACGTTGGCGGCACTTTGAATCAGGCCAAACGCGTTCGGCTTGCCGGGGTTGGCTGTAAAGTCGTCCATTTGATTGTTCAGCAGGATGCCGAATTCCGGGACCACCACAAAACTGCCGAATGTCAGGTTGATGGTTTCGGTGCACGCGACGGCATTGCCAGCATCGTCGATCACTGAAAAATGGCTGGTACCTGAGT
>JANOZG010000625.1:0-9076 GCA_031429275.1 Planctomycetota bacterium | reverse complement strand
TCGAGAAGGAAATCTTCGCGGTCAAAGAGATCTTCGACCAACTGATGACAGCCGTTTCGAATCACGGCGGCTATCGACTCAACGCGGCTCAGGTCGCAGCGTTCACTGCCAAAGCGTTTGGACCTCCGAAAGAACCGGGCGGACACTATCAGCTCAATCGTGACTTCATTGGCAAAGACGCCGCATGGCTGGCAGCTCAGATTGGGCTGAACATTCCATCCAGTACGTTGATCATTTACGGCGAGACCGACGAGCACAATCCGTTTGTGACTGAAGAGCAAATGATGCCATTCATTCCATTCGTGCGAGCCAACTGCAGCGATCATGCGATTGCACTGGCGAAGAAATACGAACACGGCTTCGGCCACACTGCGATCATCCATTCTCGCGACGTGCACACGATAACGAAAATGGGGCGTATCATGAATACAACACTGTTCGTCAAGAACGGCCCCTGCATGGCAGGACTTGGCCTTGGCGGCGAAGGTTATCTGTCATTCAGCATCGCGACGCCAACCGGCGAAGGCGTGACAAGTCCAATGACGTTTACTCGCCAGAGACGATGTGTGATGGTGGATGATTTGCGAATTATTTGAGGTACCGTGGACCGGTCGCTCCGCCGACCGGAATTCCCGTCGGCGGAGCGGCGGGTGTACGGTAAAGGAACCACGATGCAAACCGCCCGAGTCATTGGCCATGCAACTGCAACCCTCAAACATCCATCTTTAAACGGATGGAAACTTGTCATTCTGCAGCCAATGGACATTAACAACGAACCAGACGAGTTTCCTCAACTGGCGATCGACCCACTCGGTGCTCGTCAGGGCGATCATGTTTTTTTTACGAGTGATACGAAATACATCCAGGAATTAACCGGTCGCAAAGATTCACCACTGCGATTTTCGGTGCAGGGCATTTTGGACGAGCAACCAGAACCAGTGAAAAAGCGAAGAAAATAATGGTAGGGTGGGACAAGCGGCGATTAGCCGCGCCGGCCCGCCGAAGATGAATCTACAGTTAGAACATAATGACCATCAGCGAACAGTTCATCGATCAAATCGTCCACAACGTCATGCGGGAAATGCAAACCCGCGTGCCGACGGCGACAGTCTCCGCGCCGGTGGCAACCAGACAGAATTCGGCGCCGGAAACACTGCAAATCGGAAGTCGGGTTGTCAGCGAAAACGTTTTGATCGCGGCCAACGCTGCTGGGCGAGCGATCTCGCTCGCGGCGGGTGCAGTCATCACGCCCTCGGGACGAGATTATATTCGCAAAAACGGAGTAAGACTTTCGAGCGACGTCGCTGGCAAAAGCGATACGTCGCATGGTGGGACGTTTATCGTCATCGGAGACAATTTGAATTCATCGGCAGCGTCGGCGGCTGGCTGGAAAACACTGACCGCGAAAACAGAACTTGATGCGGCCATATTGGCTTCCAAAGTATTCACTACCGGCATGGTGACGAGTTTCGGTGGCGAGCCGTCAATTGTCGCATGTGTTTTGAATCGAAACCCTGCCGTGCGAGCTGCTGTGATTACTCGCAGCACAAATCTGGCAGCGTTGACCAGCCTCATGAATCCACAAGTCGTCTGTCTGGATTCCACAGCCTGGTCTTTTGTGGAATTATTGCGGCTGTTGCGCGGACTGTCGATGTTTGCAGCAATTCCGAAGCACTGGAAAGAACTGGCCGGAGGCGATCGATGAGAATCATGGAATGCATCGGTCGCGTGACTCTGTCCAAATGGGACCCAACGTTAACGGGTGCCAGCTGGAAACTTGCAGTTCCATTGATGCACGCAGGATTGAACGGAGACGAATCAGGACGGACGGAACCAATTGTCATCTATGACGAAATGGGAGCGGGCAACGGAAACCTTGTGGCTGTCACAGAAAGTGCCGACGCATCGACGCCGTTTTATCCAAACTCAAAACCAATCGACGCCTACTGCGCGGCGATATTAGATACGGTAAATGTGGAATAATGTAGCCATCACGCTCCGCCGTGATGAGCCTTCGAAGTGTAATCAATTCAATTCAAACTAGTTTCGCATCCCGGGCGACATTGCGTGATGAATGCTCCTCACGCAAAGCGCGAGGTCTATTCTCTTGAGATTGTGTAAGGGTGAAAATCATGGCTAATAAATGGAACAGTGGCATTAACGACCGAGGCCTCAAAGAAGAGATCTGCGAAATCGGGCGTCGGGTTTACAACAAGGGCTTTGCAGCGGCGAATGATGGCAACATCAGCATTCGAGTCGGCGAGAACGAAGTTCTTTGCACACCAACAATGATCTGCAAGGGCTTCATGAAGCCTGAAGACATCTGTGCAGTCGATATGGAAGGCGTTCAGATTGCTGGCATTCGCAAACGCACGAGCGAAGTTCTGCTGCATCTGGCGATCATGAAAAATCGTCCAGACGTGAAAGCTGTTGTTCACTGCCACCCGCCTCATGCAACGGCCTTTGCTGTCGCTGGTGAACCGATTCCGCAGTGTATTCTGCCGGAAGTCGAAGTCTTCATGGGCGAAGTTCCAATCGCTCCTTATGAAACTCCAGGCGACCAGCGATTCGCTCAAACGGTTGTGCCGTTTCTGAAAGCAACGAACACGATCATCCTGAAGAATCATGGAACGGTTTCATTCGGCAAGGATCTCCAGGACGCGTACTGGAAGACTGAAATCCTCGATGCTTACTGCCGCATTCTGCTGCTCGCCAAGCAGATCGGACAGCCTCAGTACCTGAACGAGCAGAAGAGCCGCGAACTGCTCGACCTGAAAAAGAAGTGGGGCTTCGACGATCCTCGCTTCCACAACGAAGACTGCGACCTGTGCGGCAACAGTGCATTCCGTGAAGGCTACAAAGAAAACATCCCAGTCCAGCGAGCCTTCGATCCGGCTCCGTCTTATCCCGGCATTCTGCAGAAGCCCTGTGGCACCGCCTGCGAAACACCGGCCGCTGGCGTGAGCGAAGATCTGGTGAAGATGATTACAAGCCAGGTTCTGGCTGCGTTGGGGAAGGCATCGTAATTCGTCTCTTCGAACAAGCACGTTCCGTCAGATTTGTCATAGATTTTTGCGTTTGCTGGTACCGTCGGTTATGATGCGGCATCTACAAAGAAGGAGACAAGACGATGCCGGTTCATGACTGGACAAGAATCTTTGACGGCGCATTCCACCACTTTCATCAGGCTTGGGTCTTCACGATTCAGAGTTTTCTCAACAAGGGTCTGCTCCCGCCAGGTTATTACGCCTCAATGGAACAGGTCGTCAGTGGACCAAATGCCGACGTTGTCACGCTGGATCGCTGGCAACCTGCTGAGAGAGTTTCCAGCGCGAAGCGGGAAACGGAACCTGGTGGGATCGCTGTCGCTTACTGTCCTCCCAAATCGACATTCCAGTACGAGGCAGATCGACGTCAGTACGCGAACAAAGCCGACCAGATCGCCATTCGTCATGTCAGCGATCATCGGCTCATCGCAGTCATTGAAGTTGTTTCGCCCGGAAACAAGAATAACAGGCGAGCTTTGGATGCGTTCCGCAGGAAGATCAATCTGTTGCTCGATCAACGAGTGCATCTACTGCTGATTGACATCCTGCCCCCAGGACCAGTGGACCCGGATGGACTTCCCATTGCGTTGTCAGTGACCGATCCCATGGATGTCCCTGTTGTAACGGAGGCCGAGCCGTATTCTGTCCTTTCCGTGCGATGTTCAGAAGACAGTGATCTGCTGGGCGGCTTTGCAGAAATGATCGGTCGTAACCAACCGATTCCGGAAATGCCCCTGTTCCTGAGCGAGGATCACTATGTCAATGTTCCGCTGGAAGCGACATATCTCCGAGCATGGGATGAACTTCCGGAACCTTGGCGCGAAATCGTTGGCAAGTAAACAAATCACGAATTGATACGCTCAGCAGAGCCCCTCGAATAACCAAAAATAGAACACTGAAAACTAAGGCAAAGCCGTATGAAAGTCAGCATTATTGGTGGTGGTGGATTGGTTGGTTCTTGTGCCGGGTTTGCGTTGCAGGCAGGCAAGATCGTCAGTGAAATCAACCTCATTGACGTTAATCAGGAACTCTGCGAAGGCCAGGCACTTGACCTCCTTCACGGAGCGTCGTTGATGGCTCCTCAGAAGATCACCAGCAGCGGCACCGAAGGCGCGAAAAACGCTGATGTGATCGTAATCACCGCAGGACTGCGTCGCAAACCGGACGAAAGCCGGCTCGACCTGGTCAACCGCAACGTCGCGCTGTTTCGCAGCATCATGGCAGACGTTAAGAAGCACGGCTACAAGAAGGAAGCGATTGTCTTCGTTGTTTCGAATCCTGTCGACGTGCTGACGTATCTGGCCGTGAAAGAACTGGGCTTACCGGCGACACAAGTTATTGGGCTTGGCACAGTTCTCGACACGACTCGTCTGCGCAGCATGCTGGCTCAACGACTGGCGGTTCCTCCAACACAGGTCAATGTCACAATCTTTGGCGAGCACGGCGACAGTATGGTGCCGATCTGGTCGGCCGCTCAAATTGCGAATCTGCCGCTTGAGAAATTCCCTGGCGTCAACGCCACACTCATTGCCGAGGTCGAAAAGAAGACCCGCGGCAGCGGAGCGGAAGTGATCAAAAAGAAAGGCGGAGCTGGTTTCGCCGTCGGCGTATCCATCGCGGATGTCGTTCATAGCATCGCTCTCGACGACCACCGCATTCTGCCCGTCAGTTCCCTGATGAGCGGTGCATATGGCCTGCGAGACGTATGCCTGTCGATTCCAACAGTCGTGGGCAGAACCGGCGTGAAGAGCCACATCGAAATCGATCTGTGGTCCAAAGAAAAAAACGCCTTGGTTCAGAGCGGAAGTGTGTTGAAGGAAACGATCGGCAAAGTCCTGAACGGTTAGAGCAATTCGATCGTGGCGAGCGGCGTGGCGTCAGCCCGCTGGTACAACTGCCACTTTGCGTGGCGCTGTTAATCAGCATCGTGCGTAAATCGCAACGTACCGGCAAGCTGACGCATGCGGCTCGCCGGTGCTACTTTTTCGACAAGCGATCGGCCTGCAACAGATCTGCAATCGCGTCGGCGAAGTAAGAAAAGCGGAATTCGAAACCTTCAAGTTTCAACCGCTTTGAAACGACATAACGGCCGTACAAAGCAAGTTCCGGGTCGGTCTTCATCAGCAACGGTGCACCGATGCGGACCATCCATGCGAATGCAGGCAGGCCGATCGGCATTCCAACGGCCCTGCGAAGTATCTGCATAAACTCTCGCTGACACACAGGATTTGGCGACGAAGCGATATATTCGCCCACCATTCCCTTATCGAACAGCGCCCTTTCGAACAAGCGATTCATGTCCGCTTCATGAATCCAGCTCATGCCTTGCCTGCCGGACCCCACGGTGCCACCCAGCCCCAGTTTCACAAGCGTCAACAGACGCACCAAAGCGCCACCACCTGCCCCGCGCTCTCGGCCAACAACAAAACTTGTCCGCAGGATCACACCACGCTGCGACGGCAGGATACTTCTCCGAAATGCATCTTCCCATGCGCGACCTACATCAGGAGCCAGTCCATAACCAAACTCCGAATCTTCGTTGCACTCGAGTTCTGGCGGATCACCGTAGATATGAGCGGTACTCATTTGCACCCAAACAGGCGGCGGTGAATCAATCAGCCGCATCGCCGACCCAAGTACAGTCACAGACTCTACTCTTGAGCGGAGAATCTCGTCGCAGTGCTCGGGAGTCTTAATACAGTCAACGCTGCGACCAGCAAGATTTACGATTCCTGCAGCTCCATTCAGCACACTCTTCCATTCTCCAACGGATCGTGCACCCCATTCGACAAATCGCCACGGCGTCGGTCTTTTGGGTTTTGTTCGTGACAAAACGATGACCGCATAGCCAGCATCTGTCAGATATTGCGCCAGCGAGGTGCCAAGAAAACCACTGCCGCCAGCAACAACAATGGGACCACAAACATCAGACACTTTACACCTCGATCAATAGAGTCGGCTTCAACAACCTGTTGATGACCGCCAGACGCAACGCAACTTAACCGTACACATCGGGCGCGAACACGTTCAGCAGTCCGCTAAGCGACATCGTGGGCTTCTGTTTTGCAAGTCAATGCCCCGGCGAGCGGCGTGGCCTCAGCCCGCCGGTACAACCGTCACTCTGCGTGGCTCGCCGTTGATGAGCATCGTGCGTAAATCGCAACGTACCGGTAAGCTTACGCATGCCGCTCGCCGGTTCAGGACTAAAACGCTCGCTGGATGTTTCCGGCACCGTCATCGGCATAAGGCAGCCACAAAAGCGCGATTCGATCAACGGCGGTGTCGGTCTTTCGAGGCGAAAGTTCCATGCTGCCGAACTTCATCAGATCCGTGTCAAGTGAATCCGCGATCTGCTGAACCTCCGTTTCAACGGTCGTGTTGAGTTCTTCGCGTTCCTGAAGCAACGCAGCGTATTGTTCCTCGGCCGCTCGGACGTCGCCAGCTTCTGCAGCCATCCCGGAAGCAGCCTTAATTGCGCTGCCGGCGCGGGAAATATTGGTCGAGCTCGCGAGCTTACGGCCAAACAACGCCCCCAGCACGCTGGTGCCAAAACTGACAGCGGTTGAAAGCGTCTTCGATGACTTCTGAGCTTTTTCTTTTTCGATCTTCTGCTCAGCGCGGCGAATCTTGTCATCAAGTGTCGAGAACTTTGTCGTGTACTTACGACGGAGTTTTTCGACAAGTCGATCACGTTCTTCACGAGCGTTCATACGAAGACGGATACGAAAATCGGATTCCGATTCACCCGGAGAAGATGTTTGTTTCAATTCTTCGCAGGTGAAGACGGACAGTTTCCTGTCGCGGTAAAGATGATTCTTCAACGCGGTCGTCCAGCCGGTGTACGATTTCTTTTGAGTCAGCTCCGCGGGCAAATCGCGATAATCCGCCTCCGGAAATTCGGGGCCATTCAGGATTTCCGGCAGATCAGATTCATCCCATTCATCGGCTTCCAGCCACGGATCAGCAGGCACAGAATCGCCAGCCAGTCGAATCAATGTCACCGGATCCCAATGATCGATGCTGTTCTTTGCGTCGATGAAATGCACACGGGATTGTGCCAGCAATGACGGCCGATAGACAACTCGAGTCACATGCATGTGAACGGGAAGAAAGAATTCCGGAATCCCGGGCGGCAGCACCGGCCGCGCTGGCTGGCTGGGAAGTTCAGCCTGAGGAGCCGCATATTTTTGTGAACTTGCCAGAGCTGCGGCAGCATTCGTGTTTGCTGAAACAGGATCAGCCAGTTTCAGCGGAGCCATCAAAACTTCAATCTGCTGACGACTGACAGGTCCACGAAGATAAGACAACGCCCAGCGACTACGAAATACCGTCGGGGCGTTTTCATGAACATTGTTCATCAGGAACACGCGACTTCCAAGCCCCGCCAGAGTCTGCTCCATGGCTTGGCGATCAAACGTCGAACCAACGGAATTCGCTGCGCCTTCAAGACCTTCAAGGACTCGCATTTTATCGCGTTCCGTCTGCAGTCGTCCCAGAAACCAAGTGCCGCAGTTAGACAGACCCTTATAGTCAAGGTCCACAGGATTCTGTGTCGCCAGGACGACACCCAATCCAAACGCGCGTGCCTGTTTCAGCAGGGTCAACATCGGTTGTTTCGACGGCGGATTTGCGGTCGGCGGAAAATAACCGAAGACTTCGTCCATGTACAATAACGCTCGCAGGCTGGACGTGCCAGTCTGGCTTCGCATCCACGACAACATTTCATTCAGCAGTATCGTCACGAAGAACATACGTTCCTGATCCGACAGATGCGCGATTGAGACAACAGCCAGGCGGGGCTTCCCGCTTGGCGTATACATCAGCTTCTGGATATCGAGCGGTTCGCCTTCCAGCCATGCCGCGAAGCTCGGTGACGCCAGGAGATTATTCAGTGTCATGGCCAGCTTGAAACGTTCGTTCTGTGGATAAAAGGACTCCAGATCAAGGAACCCGACTTTGTTAAAAGGTGGAGCCTGGATCGATCGAATCAGTGCGCCCATGTCGATGTTCTGACCGCTGCGCCAGAATGAATCGAAGATCGTGGATAAAAGAATATGTTCACGGCTGCTGATCGGATCAGCATCGACTTGCAGCAACGCTAATAGTCCGGAGACCGCTGACATGATGCGTTCGCGAAATGCCTCGGAATCATTGAGCACCTGTGCGTTTGGTGCATCGAAGGACTTCAGCACAGTAATCTGACGCCCCGCGCTACTGGCGGGCGTGTAGATGGCAACTTCAGCATGATCGCGGAACTTTTGAATACGCTCGCCAGATTGTCCCCAGTCAGCGAGCCCCTTTCTCCAGGTGTCGGCCGTTTTTTTGGCGAACTCGGAAGTTGTCATTCCATTTCGCATGGCTTCCTGAGCGTCCACCCACGGTTCGAAATCGGCTGGCTGTAAACGTGGAAACGAAAGCATCAAATTGCCTAGATCGCCTTTTGGATCGATGCAAATCGCTGGAATTCCGTCGAGCGCGGCTTCTTCGAGGAGTGCCAGACAAAGACCCGTTTTACCGCTGCCCGTCATGCCGACGCAGACTGCGTGAGTCGTCAGATCTTTGGACTCGTACATCAGCATTTGATCGGGTGACGTGACGCCGGTTTTCAGGTCGTGCGTTCTTCCCAAGTAGAACTGGCCGAGATTTTCGTAGTCCGTCATGTTGATTCTTCTGTTTGCAGTTTCAGTTCTGAGATTCCAGATTTTGAACACCATTCATCGCAGAACGGCCTCAATCGCTGAACTCTGGTCAATCGGGATCGATTAAACAACGTCGGTCCTGCGATTTCCCGAAGCAAGCCCTCAGTCATTCTTGACATGCGGCAGTCAGTTTGACACCATTCGCGATTCTCATCGCAAACATATGCACATTTGTCAATTTGACTTATGGTTGAGTCAGATTGACTTGGGACTGGATTGGTTGACTGTGGTCACCGATAAGTTCTGTGCTGAGTTTTGCAAAACGAATGCGTTTGGAAGATTTGGAAGAAGTGTCATGGCCGTACCAAAGAGAAGGCAGTCAAAGACTCG
>JANOZG010000624.1:0-15509 GCA_031429275.1 Planctomycetota bacterium | reverse complement strand
GTCGCCGAGTTCAGCGACAACTGCACTCTGCAGGGAAACGAGGCCAACGATCATCCCGAGAACCAGGATGGTTCCAACGAGAACGATTTCTGCTGACAAAATAACGCCTGATTCATCATTCCAAAGAGTCTTCAACATGATCTAAGTCTTTCGTTCAATTCTAGAGAGAGAGATGAGTTGTGGAACTGTTCCACAAGCCAATTCGCCCAGTTGAGCAACTGGACGCACCCGGACCACGAATCTGTATCATCGCCAATCAACAGAAACATCCGGACATCGCCTGAACAACGAACTTAACTGGGGCTGCTTCTCTGCAAGACCGCTGAAGTTCAATCCGGGGCATTTCCAATGGTTCCCGGAGAATCAATCGCTCAGGACTGCAACTCACGCTGTTCCACAGTCGAGTTGCCTGATTGCGAAAGTAACATTTAGCGAACAGCGTTCCTGGAGAGTTCTTCTCACCCAGGGAGTTCGGCAGATGTGCCCTATTTGCAAGCAGAAAGTAAGTCTCACAAAGGACTTACGAAATCGCAGCATTTTGCGGAAGCGCGCAGGCCGATTTCCACCGCAGGGGTCGGCGCAAAGAAAGCCTTGCGTTGCGCAATGACAACACGTCAATGTTGTGAAACATCCACAGCATCGCGCGAATGACAATTTCGATACATTCCGGATTGAGAATCTCAATCCGGAATGCGTCGATACCTGCGTCGTGGCGAATTTAGCAGATAAACCCGGATGGCGTTTCAACGGTCATCATCGAAGATGAATCCCCGCACTGCCATCTGAGTCAGAACCACTCATCTCTTCAAGAACGTGTTCCTGCAATCCGGCATGACTGTTTCAAGTTGAAGAGCCTACCTGACCACTGGAACCCGAGGAACCTCTACAGCTATCGGCATGCCTACAGTCGGATTTATCGGCAGAGTTTAACATCGAGGTTCATGAGCTGTTCTTAAATCATTTGCTTGAAATGACTTAAGTCTTTATTACGTGTGCGAAATCAAACTGCAATGACCGCCTCTGTATGATCTCATGTGTCAAGTCCTGAACTCGACGTATGAACAAAGTGTCAATGTCTCGTTACGTTGGCACGGTTTTGCGCCCCGACAGACAGGACTATCAGCACAAGCAGACTGACAGGAAATGTCTCCCTGTCTTAAGCAGGTCATCTTTTCGTTGCGGGATGACGATGGTTGAGCGATAGAAGCGATTTGAGTCGCGAGACTGCGGGGCCAATGGAATTTATCGGCCTGCCCAGGCGGCGGGCGATTTCCCGGTACGACAGTTCGTCCAGATAAAACCACTGCGCCAGTTGCCGGAGTCCGCTCGGCAGTCGTATCAGCAATGATTCGACCTGATCACGTTGTTCCAGCTGCCGAATGGTACTGTTTTCCGAAGACACTAAATCCAATGCGCCGCGGTGGGCAGTTACGTGGCCCATGGCAGAAGAAAACCTGTGTTCCGCAAGTTTACGGACGACGATGCGGCGTGCAATCACGCCCAGATATGTCGCCAGTGAACAACGTCCTCGAAAACTCCGAAGTGCGGCCATGTCGCGGAGCAAGAGTTCTGCCATGGTATCTGCACATAGATCTTCAACATCCGCAGCATTCAGCTTCAAACTGTGCGCATGGGCGGAGTGCTGAATGACTTGAACGACAAGTGGCGTGTAGCGATCGACAAAGAGTTTCCACGCTCCGCTGTGACCATTCAGCAGGTCGGTAATCAATTTGCGGTCGTGATTTGTCAAAGGCACGGCGTTAACTCACTTTGATATCCATCAGAAAAATCAGATGGCTGGATTTGGCTGTGTTATTGTTTAAACGTAAATTCGAGCAAGCAGTCCGTCCATTGACACAAATAACTCCACCGAATTTGATTTCCGTCTACAAAAATGCAAGATTCAGAATTAAAAACCAAGTTTCGTTCCGGTCATTTCGGCTCCGGACATCTCACGTAAGAACTCAACAACGCTAACATTGTGCCAGTATTTTTCGATTGTGACAAACTGCGATTGCCTCACTTCGACCAGATTCAGACAACAGGGGTACACTTGGTGAAGTCACGGCGAGTTTTCCACGGAAAACTCAAACGTAATAAGACTGGGACGATGTTTCGGACGGTTGAGTCTCATTGAGCTAACGTCGATTGGATGAGAATTTTTGCCGGTTCAGTGTCTGGAATCTGCTCAGGATCGGTGAATTTTGCCACAGCAAGTCGAGACTCTGTCTCAATTTCGATCGTCTGATATTCCATGCCTTAACAGTCTGGAAAATGCTGGAAAGGATGTCATAAATCGCCGAAATGCAATTCAAAGGTTCCATCAATTGCTGTTTACAGTGTATGTTCCGCACTAAGTGAGTCGCCTGCCTTAATCGTCACAGTCGTGTGGCAATCGTTTTTCCTGGTGCGAATTTCAGTTTCTATAATGTGTCTCTAAACAATTCGATCTTGATAAATGGATCGCCAGTAAATCTGGCATGAAAGGGTGTACCATGACTCATGTCGTTGCTGAGCCGTGCTTCAACTGCAAATACACAGACTGCGTTGTTGTATGTCCAGTCGAATGCTTCTACGAAGGTGAAGCGATTCTTTTCATTCATCCGGAAGAATGCATTGACTGCGAAGCATGCGTTCCGGAATGTCCGGTTGCTGCCATCTTCCATGAAGATAACCTGCCTGCTGAGTGGGCCGATTACACTGCTCTCAACGCAGAAATGGCGACTCAGTGCCCAGGAATTACAGAACAAAAGACATCCATGGCGGAAACCCATGGAACTTGCACAGCGCCAAAGCGATAGTTTTTGCTTTTGCCGCAATCCGAAACTCATGATCCGGTGCGATTCATCGTACCGGATTTTTTATTTCACCGGCAAAAATGCAGTCACTGGCAATCAGCCCAGCGATGATGAATTCAATCGCTTGCGAAGATAGTTGGCGCGTACGGCGTTGCGTTCAGCCGTTTCAAGTGCTTCGCCGTGCAACGTCTGCAGGTGGGCCGGCTGAGTATGAATAAATAACTCGTTGACGGTTGCCAGGTCAAGATTGTCAATTAATCCCTGCTGGATCCCCATTCGCAGGCTGGATAACAGATGCATCGTTTCTTCGGAGCTGATTGACCTTGCGCTGGTGAGCACGCCAAACGCTCGAGCCACCTGATCGTGAAGCTCAGCGCGTTTGTCCCGAATCAGGAGATCACGCACACGTCGTTCCCAGCCGATAATGTTGGAAACAACTTCCTTTACTTCGGTGATCAACTGCTGTTCAGATTTGCCAAGCGTCACCTGGTTGGAAATCTGGTAAAAGTCGCCCATCGCCTGGCTGCCCTCGCCATACAATCCACGCACGGCAAGATTGATTTTTTGAGCGGCCTGATGAACTTTTTGTATCTCACGCGTCAAACGCAGCGCTGGCAGATGGACCATCACGCTGACCCGAATCCCCGTGCCAACATTGGTGGGACATGCGGTCAGGTAGCCAAGTTCCGGATGGAAAGCATAGGGTACTGCTTCTTCGATTTGATCGTCGAGAGCGTCGCATTCCATCCAGCAGTCGTCGAGAGCAAATCCGCTGTGCAGAACCTGAATTCGCAAGTGATCCTCTTCGTTCATCATCACACTATGACGCTCACCTTCGCTGATGGCCACGGCACGAGGTCCGTCGCCGCGGGCAAGTTCACGGCTGATTAACTGGCGTTCCATCAACATCTGACCGTCAAGCGTCGAAAGTGTTTCGATGTTGACGTGATGAACAGGTCGATGTTGTATTTCGTCATGCATGGCGGACTTCACCATTTGCACGATTTGATTACGCGCGTCAGCAGATGCGCGCGTGACAAATGCGAACCCAGCGACATTGCGAGCCAGGCGAACGCGGCTTGAAATGACAATGTCCGATTCCGGACCATCACCTCTTAGCCATTCGCCGCTCGTGCGCGCGAGCTCTGCCATGCAAAATGAATTGTCACCGGGTTCCAAACTCAACGAAGTCACATCCTTAAAGACACGATGCCGTGCAAACGCATTGTAGCTGGGTCAAGTGGGGAAATTGTAGGGACAATGCATCTTCAGGCAAGAAGCCTGTGTTTTTAATTCGATTTCTATTCAGCCGGGTTGGACTTCTTTTTCTTTCGAGGCTTCTTCGGTGTTTCTTCCCGCATGGAGCTTTCGAGTGTCGCTATTTCGTCACGCAGACGGGCAGCAGTCTCGTAATCTTCTTCTTCGATAGCGTTTCGTTGCTCGTTTCGCAATTGGATGAGGCGTCCCTGCTCCTTGGTTCCTACGATGGCGCTGCGGGGGCGCTTGCCTTTGTGTTCGACATCTTCGTGAATGTTCTCAAGCAACGGGAGCAGTTCAGTCATAAACTCAGAATAATCCTGAGGGCAGCCGAAACGGCCGCTCTCCCGAAATTCGCTGAACGAGATTCCGCAATTAGGACAGACGGATGGTGAGTGCGTTTCCCCCATCAGTTCGTCGAGCTTCGATGCCAGATCTGATGTGACCGGTGAGTTTGCGTCGTCAGGGGCTTGCTCCAGGTATTCTCTGGCGCAGGTGTCGCACAGGTGAACAATTGATGCGGCCCCGTCTCGAATTTCTGTCACATGCAATGTGGCAGGCTTTGTGCATCGTCGGCATTTTTTCATGGTGATTTCTTCAGTGTCCTGCCAATTCTGCCCTGCTTGGCATGTTGCCGCGGGCAGGCAGATTTCCTGAATTGGATCTCTGCACGAATCATCACGGTTCGTGATGCTGCGTGCAAGGTCCATATCCAGGCATTCAGTGATTGTACGCAGTGTTGGAACATTCGGTATACCTCCGAATTCAAAACAATCGGCTATCCTGTGCCAGCCACAATCCGTCAAGCGCAGGATTCGCCTGTTGGGAATCTAAATTCTGAGGACGAAAGTTCTGCTGCAATGTTGTCTGTTAGTGTCCGTCAAAGTTAAGCTTCGCTCATCGTACCCTGTCAATCCGCCAATCATCGGAAACAAAATGAGCACAGCCAGCAATAACAGCGAGTCAACCGTTTTTGGACACAAGCCGGGACTCTTCCTGCTCTTCTTCACAGAAATGTGGGAGCGATTCAGTTATTACGGTATGCGAGTCCTGCTGGTGTTGTTCCTGGTCAGCGAAACAGCGGGCGGTGGATGGGGCTGGACACGATCCAGTGCATTGAATCTGTATGCTCTCTATACGGGTCTGGTGTACGTTACGCCCATTCTTGGCGGGATCATCGCAGACAAGTTTCTGGGATACCGAAAAGCCGTTGTGCTCGGCGCATTCCTGATGACGCTGGGGCACGCTGCTTTGGCGTTTGAGACTGTCACAGCGTTTTATGCCGGGCTGGTGTTGTTGATTCTGGGTAACGGTTTCTTCAAACCGAACATCTCATCCATCGTTGGTCAGCTTTATGCCAACGACGGCGGCCGCAAGGATTCAGCCTATACGATCTTCTACATGGGTATTAACGCCGGTGCATTCCTCGGGATTCTGCTTTGCGGTTACATTGGCGAAAAGACGCAGTGGAGTTACGGTTTTGGACTGGCTGGAATTTTCATGTTTCTGGGCATGATCATGTTTCAGCTGGGCCAGGGCATCTTTGGGGAACTGGGACTTTACGCAAAGCCAAAGAAGGAAGAAGTCCGGACGGATGGGTCGGAAGAATCTCAAGCCGTGATTCGTGATCGCCTGATCGTGATTGGGATCCTTTCCTTCTTCACGATCTTCTTCTGGGTGGCTTTCGAACAAGCTGGCGGTTCAATGAACATCTTCGCTAAGGATTACACCAGCCGCATTCTGACTGGCAGCGCTGCAACGGTCTTCTTCTGGGTGAATGCCATGCTCACGATTGTGCCGCTGGCCATCGTTACCTGGGTGCTGGTGAGACTAGTTGCCGTCACAAAGTCCCAGATTCCGATGTCCAATGTGTCGATTTCCATCAGCTTCGTAATCATCTGGCGATCGCTCTGTGGATGCTGAACAAAGAGTACAATATGCGTGCGTTCGACATCACCATTGTTCCGCCGGTAGCGGCTGAACCTGCGAAGATCGCTGAAGTCGGCGGCTCGGATACTGCCGCAGTGGTGGCTTCTTCCGAAGATAGCCAAAACGCTGCCAAAGCCACAGATGCAGTTCAGGGCGAAAGTTCTGTGGCTCCACCGAAAGTGCAGGAGGCTGCTTCGGCTGTGATCGCAACCACAATTCAGACCGACCTGCTGCTGAAAGAAGGTCAGACGATTCGTGTTGTTGATATTGAAGGTAAAGGCGGAAATGGAAAGCTCCGTATTCTGACTGACGAAGAGGCAGAAACATATACAACGGATCTGGATGCCACAGTCGTCCGTGAAAAACAGAACGAAACCGAAGTGACTGCATCATGGTTTCAAATTCTGAATTCGTTCTTCATCATTGCCTTTGCCCCTCTGTTTAGTCGCATGTGGGCCAGTCGTTTCAATCCGTCAGCTCCAGTGAAATTCGGGATCGGCCTGATTCTGCTGGGACTGGGATTCGGCGCGCTCGCGATTGCAAGTCTCGGAATCGCCCAGGGAGCAACAACAGCTCAAGTAAGCATGTGGTGGCTGATCGTGGCGTTCTTTTTTCACACGCTCGGAGAATTGTTCGTTTCGCCCGTTGGACTGTCGTACGTCAGCAAGCTGGCACCGGCCAAACTGGTTGGCTTGATGTTTGGAATCTGGTTCCTGGCATCCGCTATTGCAAATTATCTTGCTGGTTTCTCTGGAAGTTATATTGATGCGATTTCCGAAAAGTACGGCCTGTCCACCTTCTTCTTGATCTATACGCTGATCCCGATTCTGGCAGGCGTTGTGATCCTCGCATTGACCGGCAGGATTAAAAAACTGATGCATGGGATCGAATAAAAGCGAGTGTCGTCAATGCAGATTATTCCCGTCATCGATATTCGCGGCGGTGTCGCCGTGCGAGCCGTGGCAGGGAATCGCGCTCGGTATCAACCGGTGCAGTCTCGCTTCACGGACAGTGCGGAGCCTGCCGTCGTCTTAACCGCTTTGCAGCATGCCTTTGGCTGCAGCGCGTGTTATGTCGCCGATCTGGATGCCATTGAACGACAACAATTGAATCGCTGCACTCTTGGAGAAATGGTACACACGGGAGTTCCACTCATCGTGGATGCCGGTGCCTCAGCGGTCGAGCAAATTGAGGACTTATTTTCAATCGGCGTCGATCGGGTCGTCTTGTCTTCAGAATCGTTCAATGATTTCACGCGACTAGAATCAGTGATTGAACCCTTTGATTCTGACTCATTGGTTTTCAGCATCGATCTAAAAAATGGCAGTCTGCTAGTGGGGGATCCATGTTGGGATGGTAAACCACCACTTGAGCTGGCGAGATTTATTCTTAAACGCGGTCTTCGTCACATGATTGTGCTGGATCTGGCGGCTGTCGGCACTGGACACGGAGTTCCGACACTGGAGTTGTGTCAGCAGATCAAAAACATCTTGCCGGGCATCACGCTGATTTCCGGGGGTGGCGTTGCGTCGGCTCAATGTGTGGTTCAGGCCGCTGGTGCCGGGATCGACGGGCTGCTGATAGCTTCAGCACTGCACGATGGCAGATTGACGAAGAAAGATCTTGCTGCATATACAAACGGTTGATCAGGCTGCGGCCAGCAACGTCAATTCCATTCTGGATTCTTGACGTCGTGTGGCAGCACGCGAGTCAATCGATTCAAACGCCGAATACAGACTTCCCAAAGTCCATACGGATCTTCTTCCAGCAGCATTCCATTCGCTTTGGGAAGGATTTTCCAGTCGCCTCGCGCGATCTCACCTTCCAACTGCCCAGCGCCCCAGCCTGAATAGCCGTTCACAAGTCGGAACAATATATTGTGCCCAGGCAGAGGTTCCTGTCTCACAATTTGATCGAACGACTGTTGGCTGCCAGCAAGGAACAATCCCGGAGCAACCTCCTGATCCTGTTTACCCAGCGTCACACAATTGTGGAGCATAAAAAGCGCATTCTGTTCCACGGGCCCACCGCAAAACACAGGTGCATCGACATTGTTGACAGGAGTGTGCTGTGCCAGAGCTTCACCGATGGTTGTGGCGGACGGTCGATTGACAACCAAACCCATAGCGCTTTCCGAATTGTGTTCCAGCATGAGCACGACGCTGCGATAAAAATTCGGATCACGCAACTGATTTGCGGCGACTAAGAATGAACCTTGCAGCGAGACTGTCATAATTGGACTCACCAAATCCGGCGAGAACGATAAGTAGAAGAAAACATGACGTGGATTCGGCAGGACCTGAAAAACTACGAGGTCTGATTCTGACTGAGCGTCGCGTATAGTTTGCTATGATGCCAGCGTTGTTCAAGGCGGCAATGCTCAATTTTTTGTGTGTTTATTAAAAGTCCAGCAGAATCCTCATATGAAACCCTCGCAACGCCCCTTGTCGCAACTTTCATCATCGCCCTTGATCGAACTCTGCACAGGCAGCATTGAAGATGTCATTCTGGCCGCAGAACTGCAGATCGACCGAATTGAATTGAATTCCGGCATGGCCGTTGGAGGACTTACGCCTCCTGCCGGACTTGTCGCTGCGGCTAGACGAACGTTTCGCGGTCCGATCATTGCGATGGTACGTCCGCGAGAAGGGGGCTTTGCGTATTCAGATGCCGAATGCACTCAGATGCTGGATGATTGCGAGTTCTTATTGGCATCGGGCGTTAACGGTATCGCCATTGGCTTTTTGAAGCCTGGTGGTACTGTCGATATAAATCGCTGCACTCAGGTGCGCCGGTTGTTTCCGAATGCACAGTTCGTTTTTCACAAGGCTTTCGATGCCACTCCTGATTTAAGCGATGCCAGCCAACAACTAATTGACGCTGGATTTGATCGAATTCTGACGAGTGGAGGACGAGTGTTGGCGGTCGATGGTGCTTGTACAATTAGTGCATTGCGAACTGCTTTTGGATCGTATATCGAATACGTCGTCGCAGGCGGGGTGCGAGCCCATAATCTGGCAGCCATTGTGCTTGAAACCGGATGTGATCAGATTCACACGGCAGCACGCACCGTTGTGGTCGATCCTTCCATTGATAGCAATTGTCAACTTGATTTTGGCAGCATCATACGCGATGGGATTTGCGGCTATGGCACAGCGGATCGCGAACAACTGAGTGAATTGATGTCGATCGCATCGAAGATCTCCATGCCGCGTAATTCAGCGGAGCCAGCAAATTGACAAAGTCTCTGCCCGTCATTGAATCCTGCGACGGTTGCTCAGCGTGTTGTCGTCAAACACCTGTTCCGCCTTTTCAGCCCGGCGAAGAAGAAGTCTGGAACGTACCGCAGGAATGGTTAATCCCCGTGCAGTTGCGAATTGCTGCCGATCAGCAGTTTGAGATGCTGCCATGTGTCTGGCTGGACCAGAACCAGAACCGATGCCTGCACTACGACCACCGACCTCAGGCCTGCCGCGATTTTCAGATCAACAGCGACCTGTGCCGCTTATCACGCTGGGATGAAGGCCGAGTTTAAGCGATCATGGTGCGATCTATATTTGCTCGCCTTCGATCGCAGATTTGCCCAATTCCAGCTTTACGGATTCTGTTCGGCGCTGAGCATATTCAGAAACGCTGCCTTCATCCGATCAACGGCAACCGGTAGTGGTCCCGGCATGGTGGCACCAGAAGCCAGCTTATGGCCGCCGCCGCCGAATTGTTCGGCGACCGCTGCGACATCAAGGGGAACTCGACTTCGCAGGCTGAACTTGATTTGCCCGGTCTGAAGTTCGACAGCAACAAATGCCGCTTCTGCCCCACCAACCGTCAGGCAAACGTTGACAAGTCCTTCAGTATCAGAAGGCACCGCACCGGTCTCAGCCATGTCTTTGCTGTCCGCGTAAATCCAGGCAAGACGACCTTCCGCTTCGACCTGAGTTCTCGAGAGAACTCGGCCACCAAGGCGAACGCGTGCCAGAGAAGATTGTTCGTGGACCAGGTTATAGACGTAGTGCGGAATAGCGCCCAGGTCCATGAGTCGAGCGGCAATTCGCATCGTGCGCGCGGATGTCGAAGGGAATCGGAACCAACCGGTGTCCGTCGCGATGGCTGCGTAAAGCCAGTTGGCGACATCGCTGTCAAAAGTGATACCAAAGTCTTCGGCGATCTCACAGATCAACTCACCCGTCGCAGCCGATGTGACATCTTTCAATTCCAGAGCGTTCAGATTATCGGAACTTACATGATGGTCAATTACGACTCGTTTCGCCGGTGACGCTTGAATTACGTCGGCCATTGAACCCAGCTGCTGCCAAGCGCTGGTATCGACAATGATGACGACATCGTGCTGCGGCATCGTGGCTTTTGTGACCGTCTCGTTCAGTTTAAGAACCACGCCGGGCGGATTCATAAACTGCAGATTTGCCGGAGGTGCCGAGGCGTTGACGATCGATACCTTCTTGCCCATCGCCAACAGGATCGCACGCATGCCAAGTTCGGAACCGAGTGCATCCGCATCGGGGCGAACGTGACTGGATATCAGAAACGATTCGTTTTGTTCAATTACCGCTTTCAGAGGTGTCCAGTCCATCGCCGACACAGATAACTCCATGATCCAAAGTTGTTTCGAATTGACGGGGGACAATTCTCTTTGTGTCGCGATAGCGATAAAGAAAAACCTGACCCAAGCGAGTGATCGTCTGGAAATCACGGCAGACTTGCAAGTTCCGCCCCAGCCGAAAAGCTGAACCTTCGAAAATTCAAGCCGCATATTCCGCAATTGCCGCGTGATCAGCTTCAGTGAAAACCTACAGGGCCCAATTGTTCTGCAATTCGACAGGCATGCTCATTCCAGAAGCAGCCAGCGAGAACTGCCGATTCTCGATCCTGCATCAGGATCTGCGCGACTACTGCACAGGTGCTGCTACCACCGCCACGCATTAAGGCACTGCTGCCTAGTCCATATGCGGGCAGTCGATTTTAGATAGATGCAATCGTTACATGCGTCCATCGAGGGTGAGGATTCGATGAGTCTTTACGCGCCGCTATCGGGAACGCGGCCCAACTGGCGCGGACTTTGCCTTCGTCCTGCTTCATGCATTCTTCACTGAACAGCGTGAAGGAACTTAACGATACCGGTGCATCATGTCCTGGCACTCAGCCGCAACGACGGCTGGCTCAAAGATGATTCGCCGAATCAACAAAGAACTGCTTGAGGAGTACTGCGATGAATTCTGACTTTGCGATCGCGATGAACGGGACTATTCTGGAATTTCGCCGTTGGCAACTTTGGTTTCCATTGTTGGCGGTTGGTATCGCTGCTGTCTCTTTGTACGACGCCTATCTGATTGTACGATTTCGTGACATGATCTGGATGATGGAAGAAAATCCGATGGGTCTGTGGCTGCTGGAAATTGCCGATGGTCAGGTGGGGATTTTCGTGCGCGTTAAGCTGGCGGGAACAGTGATGGTACTGTCACTGTTAGTGTTGATGTGGAAAATGCGTATGTCGATGCTTTTTCCCGTGACGACGACCATTGCATCATGGCAAACTGGCCTGATGATCTATCTGACGGCCTTTTGAATTCTGGGTGAAGGTCTTTCATTGTCTGGAATTTTGCTCCGGCCACTGACAGAGTCAATATCCAGTTTTCGTGACTGACGTTGGTCGATATGATCTGCAAAGTCGTTCGGCGAACTTAATCTCGATCTGGAATTGTACGGACCACGCCATGTTGTCGCATACCTACCAATTGAAACGCCGCGATCTGATTCGTATTGGCGGAACTGGTCTGTTGGGGATGAATCTTCCCCGATTGCTGCGTGCTGAAGAAACGCTGAACGCGGTGGTTCCGAAAACGGGACGAGCGCGGTCTGTGATTTTCCTGTTTCAATGGGGTGGGCCAAGCCATGTCGATACTTTCGACATGAAACTCAACGCACCTGACGGTTACCGGTCACTGTACAAACAGATTCCAACATCAGTGCCGGGGATGGCAGTTTGCGAGCACTTGCCGGAGACGGCGAAGATCATGCATCGCGTGGCACAGATTCGCACAGTGCATCATACGATGAACAATCACAATTCCGCCGGCTATACCGCACTGACGGGCTACGAACCGCCGATCGATGATCAGCGACTTCGTGAATCGCTGGATCTTTTTCCGGGCTACGGTTCGGTGGTCGATGCGGTTGCTCCAAACACGAACGGAATGCCGACGTTTGTATCGTATCCCTATCAGATTTCAGATGGTTCCACGACGCCTGGTCAGAGAGCCAGCTTTCTGGGTAAGCAGCACGACCCACTCTTCTTTCGCAACGATCCAAACGATCCTGATTTTCGATTGTCGCAGCTGAGCCTGCCGTCAGATATTTCTTTGGCGCGGCTCGAAGATCGGCGATCGCTGCAGCAGATCATAAATCAGCAGACGAAAACTCTGGATAAATCGGCGGCAGCTCAGGGCCTGGATGCTTACTACACACGCGCGCTGGAAATGCTGAATTCCGAAAAGGTGCGTGAAGCGTTTGATCTTTCTAAAGAACCAACCGCGCTGCGTGAGGCTTACGGTCGCACGACGTATGGTCAGGGCTGTCTGCTGGCGCGGCGTCTGGTGGAGTCTGGTGTGAAATTTGTGACGGTGTATTTCGCTCAGAGCATTGGCGGGCGCAGCAAGACCGATGGCGGCTGGGATACGCATGGGTTCGACAACACGCGAATGTACGAAATCCTGCCTGAGTGGCATTTTCCCGTGACGGATCACACGCTGCCAGTCCTTTTGAATGATCTCAGTGATCGAGGCCTGCTGGACGAAACACTGGTGGTCTGGATGGGCGAATTCGGACGCACACCAAAGATCAACGCGAACATCAGTCGAGATCACTGGCCAAAGTGCTACACGGCTCTGATGGCCGGTGGTGGAGTGCAGGGCGGTGCGGTTTATGGTGCGTCTGATAAGTACGGTGCCGTTCCGGATCGTGATCCAGTATCAATCGGCGACCTTAGCGCGACCATGTATCACGCGCTGGGCATCGATCACACGTTCGAGGTTCACGACAACCTGAACCGACCGCTACCGCTGGCGAAGGGCCGCCCGGTGACCGACATCTTTGCCTGAATGCTTCGGCATCCGTGCGTTGATGGACCGGGTGGCCGGGGTTGGACTGAGCGAAGCGAAGGAAGCCCCGGGGTTTCGGGCTGCCGCCCTCCAACCCCGGCCACCCACCAAAACCATGGCGCACAGTGCCTGAGTGCTGTCTGCTCAAACAAACGAATGTGAAAGTGCGATCTTCAGGCCATCGTACGCCGGTTCGATACCGTCGGGCAGTTCTTTCTTCAAGGCCTCATATTCAAGATCATGCGACATGTGAGTCAGGTAGGCTTGTCGTGGTCGCAGTTGTTGGATGATTCTGATGGCGGCATCGACGTGCAGATGAGTCGGATGAGGTTCGTATCGCAATGCGTCGAGCACAAGAGTGTCGAGGCCCAGTAACAATTCTTTGGAATCGGCCGGGATCGTGGAGACGTCCGTCAGGAACGCCACATTGCCGATGCGATAACCCAGCACCGGCAACTCACCATGCTTCAGCCGGATTGGAAGAATGTCCATGCCCAGCACTGAGATCGGCGTGCCTGGCACAATTCGTAAGAATCGAAGTTTCGGCGCTGCGAACTGGTGGGAGTGCATTGCAGGGTCTGTGAATGCGTATGAAAACGTTTGCCGGATTTGTTCTTCGACGCGTTCTTCGCAGTACAAGGGAATGGCAGAATTCATCTGGTATCCGAAGATACGCAGATCATCCAGGCCAAGAATATGATCGGCATGCGCGTGTGTGAAGATGGCGGCCTGAATTAGTTTCGCATCTTCACGAACGAGTTGCAGACGCAGTTCAGGGCCAGCATCGATGATGAATTCGCCAAGCGGTCCGCGAAGTAAAACGCCCGTCCGTGTTCTATTGTTGCGAGGATTCGGTGATCGACACACGTTGCAGGGGCAGCCCACCACGGGAACTCCTACACTTGTGCCGGTTCCCATGATGATCATTTCAGCAGTTGAAGAGGCAAGCGTGGACATTCTACTGGATGAATTCCGAGATCTCAGCAGTCATTTGATACGCTTTTCCAGCTTCGTTCAAATCATGAAGTAGTGCATCAACTTTGCAGTTTAACGGAACAGCCAGACGCAACACCATCTCGAATCCTGTTCCTTCGCCAGTCCGTAAAGCGTGCATCCCGGTGATATCCACACTATGCAAGGACATCACCTGACTGAGTTTTCGCAACGCTCCCGGTTCATTCTTGCCGCCCAGTCGCAAACGATAGGGTTTGGTTTCTGCAGTTGCAGCATTGTACGCAGGCAAATGAATCGATGGGTCCCGCAGACTGATTTCAATATCGAACCGTCGACAAGCATCCTGCAGATGGTCGCGGATGACAGTCTCTTCAATCTTGTCAGGAAATTCTGCCGAGAAGATCATCGTGAAATATCCACGGACAACAGTCTGGCTTGCTTCGCGCAGATCCGCGCCGAGTTCGGCCATGGCTTTGGTGACGGCCGACAGGATTCCCGTACGGTTTCCCGCGGTCATCGTGATGATGTATTCTTTTGACATAATGCACTACTTTCTGCTGATCGTTGTTCACTATCGCGGTAACGTACAAAGTTCGACGACATGATGGTCGGGGTCGGCCAGAAAAACCTGTACGGCTCCATCAGGTCTGAGCTTTGCGTCATCAATTAGAGGAATACCCTTCGATTTGAGTGCCGCTGCTGCCTTGTAAGCATCATCGACTTCAAACGCGAAGTGGTGATTGCGGCTGGACTTCACCAGAACTTCCACGGGGTATCCCGCCGGGCCGCTGCGATCGTGTTCCGCGATTAGATGAATCAACGTTGCTCCTGCCTGAAACCATGCACCGTCAAAACTGAAGGCCGGACGAGGAACTTCATTCATTCCCAGCAGCCCTACGTAAAATTGGCGACTGGCTTCAACGTCGCGCACCACGAGAGTTACGTGGTCGATATGGCGAACGCGAATCTGAAATTCCTGATCGGCAGACATTTTCTGGGCTATTCCGTACACGAAGAGCATCGAATCGAGAAAAATGTTCGGGTGTTGTATCAGAATTGGGGGCAACATTCTTCCTTGAATTGCGTCCGATTGTCGGCGATAGGTGGCCAACCATTTGAAAAACGGCTGGAACCGGCAAACAATACGACGCAACACGCGTACTCTTACTGTTTCAATTTCCCGGAGCCTATGCATATGAAGATTTCAATCTGTACAAAACCTACCCTTGCGGCATTCTTCGCGACTTCTTTGTCGATGTCGATTATGGCCATGGCAACGACGGTTGTTCGTGCCGAAGACGAAAAGCCCAAGGCCGCCGCTGAAAAATCGGGCAAGGACGACAAGAAGACACCAGAAGAAACGGTGGATGTCAAAATTGCCGATCTGGACCTGAAGGTTCCGAAATCATGGAAGCAATCAGATGCGCCTCGCGCCATGAGACTGGCGACATTCGAAATT
>JANOZG010000623.1:0-2072 GCA_031429275.1 Planctomycetota bacterium | reverse complement strand
CACTCACCTTGTTTCGCTGGTGTGGATTCGATCCTCTGCCGAATTATCCGGAATTGTGGCAGTGCATCGGGATGATCGTCGGAGTCTACGGGGTGGGTTATGGAATCGCCGCACGCGATCCTTTTCGACACTGGCCGATTGTGCTCGTCGGCCTTCTGGGTAAGATCTTCGGGCCGATCGGCTTTGTCGGTGCAGTCACCTCCGGACGCTTCCCGCTGGCGATGGGATGGACAATCGTGACGAACGATCTCATCTGGTGGATACCCTTCGGCCTCATTCTCTGGGGCGCGTGGCGGTCCAATCAGTCACAGCACGATCTGTCATCCGAGAAGCGACTGCATCATGTGCCACATGAAAACTTACGGTGAGTGACCATGAAACTGATTTTGCTCACACAAATCTTCGCAACGCTGTTCATGGTCGGCCTCATCTGGTTTGTTCAGATCGTACACTACCCGTTGTACGCGAATGTTGGTCGGGAACGGTTCCCTGAATATGAAGCACTGCACAATCGGATGACGACGTGGGTGGTAGGGCCAGCCATGCTCGTTGAACTAGTGACTGCTGTCATGCTCCTGAAGTATGCTCCCAATGCATCTTCATCGCTCGCTTGGGTGGGTCTGGCACTTCTCATCGTGATCTGGGTTTCGACAGCCGCTCTGTCTGTACCGGCGCATGATGTCCTGACGGCAGGATTCTCTGATGGAGCGTATCGGAAACTAGTCAACACGAACTGGATCCGCACCGTTGCATGGACGGCCCGAGGCGTGATTTTGATGGTCATCACATATCGTAGTCTCGGCACAGATTGAACCACGACCATGCGTAACCTCATTCTGGTTCTAGGCGATCAGCTTGATCATGCTTCGGCTGCTTTCGACGGTTTCGATTCGAAAAAAGACGTTGTCTGGATGGCAGAGGTCGAAGAAGAGACGACTCACGTCTGGTGCCACAAGTTGCGAATCGCCCTGTTTCTGTCTGCCATGCGGCATTTCCGAGACGAACTGACGAAGTCAAAACGCACGGTCGAATATCACCAGTTTCACAGGCAGCGGTCTCAGGATCGCGGGAAGTCGTTTGGTGAGATTCTGCGGCTTGACATTAAACGCCTGAAACCTGATCGACTGGTCGTGGTTGAGCCCGGCGACTGGCGTGTGAGAACGCAGCTTCAGGCTGTTGCGGATGAACTCGGCCTCGAGTTGGAAGTTCGACCGGATCGCCACTTCTACTGCTCCACTGAGGAGTTTGCAGAGTATGCGGACGGACGCAAAAGCCTGTTGCTCGAGTTCTTCTACCGCGAGATGCGAAAGAAGCACGATGTGCTGATGGAAGGCAATCAGCCCGAAGGCGGTCAGTGGAATTTCGACCATGACAACCGTGAAAGTTTCGGCAAATCCGGACCGGGTGAACTGCCGCAACCCAAAACGTTTCGGCCCGATGCGACAACACAGGAAGTGATCGAACTGGTGGAAGCTCGTTTTCCTGATCACCCGGGAAGTCTCGATCATTTCCAATTGCCTGTGACGCGGCAGCAGGCGAAAGCCTTTCTCAAGAACTTTGTTGACAACATTCTGCCACACTTCGGGTTATGGGAAGACGCCATGTGGACTGATGAGGCGTTTCTCTATCACTCGCGATTGTCCGCTCCGCTCAATCTGAAACTGTTGAATCCTCGCGAATGCGTGGACGCCGCCATCGAGGCCTATCGCAGAGGCAAAGCCCCGCTCAACAGTGTTGAGGGCTTTGTGCGGCAGATTCTGGGCTGGCGGGAATTCATTCGCGGCGTTTATTGGTTGAAGATGCCGGAGTACATCGAACTGAATTATTTCGATCATCAACTGGAACTGCCATCATTCTTCTGGGACGGTAAAACGGAGATGAACTGTGTCAGGCAGTCCATGCAGCATGTGATCGATCATGGTTATTCGCATCACATTCAACGCCTGATGGTGTTGGGGAATTTCGCACAGTTGTGGGGCGCCCACCCGCGGCTGTTTCACGAGTGGCACATGGCGATGTATCTGGATGCGATCGACTGGGTATCTCTTCCGAATACACTCGGAATGAGCCAG
>JANOZG010000622.1:0-29733 GCA_031429275.1 Planctomycetota bacterium | reverse complement strand
CAGAATCGTGAGGAAATCCGAATCGCGGTTCAGGAACTTGCGATGTGCTTCGTCAGCCGCCTGTTGTTTTTCAACCGGTCGCTCACGTGGGTCCTGACTTTCGAGCATCGCGGCGATGGCAAGAACTTCCGGCAATGCATGTTCATCAACAGCCGCCAGAATCATGCGGCTGATACGAGGATCCACGGGCAGCGAAGCCATGCGGCGACCAATCTGAGTCATCTCACCTTCGGGTGTGATGGCACCAAGTTCCTCAAGTGTCTTGTAACCTTCGCGAACTGTGGTGGACCGAGGTGGATCGAGGAAGGGGAATTCTTCAATGTTCCCCAGCCGCAGATTGATCGTCCGCAGGATGACGGCAGCAAGATTTGTGCGTTGAATTTCTGGTGCCGTAAATGCTTCTCGGCCGTCGAAGTCTTCTTTGCTGTAGAGACGAATGCAAATTCCGGGACCGACGCGGCCGCAGCGTCCCGCTCGTTGATTAGCCGAGGCCTGTGATACAGCCTCAATCGGCAACCGCTGCATACGGGATCGCGCCGAATAACGGCTGATACGAGCTGTGCCGGTATCGACGACATAGCGAATGCCGGGCACGGTCAGCGATGATTCCGCAACGTTGGTGGCCAGCACAATGCGACGATGTCCGTACGGCGAAAAAACTTTTGTCTGATCGGCCATCGACAATCGCCCGAACAACGGCACAATCTCCGTCGGCATTTGAGGCGTATCGCCTGGAAATCGTCGTCCACCAAGAACCTTGGCTGCCTCACGGATATCACGTTCCGTTGGCAGAAAGACAAGGATGTGACCTGAATCGCTCGAAGCCACTTCTGCGACAGCATCACTCACACCGTCCAGCCAGTCGCGTGTTTGCTGGTTATCATCATCACCCATCGGCCCGTCGGGATCATCAAGCGGTCGATAACGAATATCGACCGGATACATGCGTCCGGAAATCTGCAGCACTGGCGCAGGCTTGCCATCCGTCGCAAAGTGATCCGCAAACCGAGCCGCATCGATGGTCGCCGAGGTGATGATAACTTTCAGATCGCGCCGCTTGTGCAGCAGACGTTTCAGATAGCCCAACAGAAAGTCGATGTTCAAAGATCTTTCGTGCGCTTCGTCGACGATGATCGTGTCGTACTGATCCAGAAAGCGATCTGTCTGAGTCTCTGCCAGCAGAATACCATCAGTCATCAAGCGGACTCGAGTATTCGGCGTACTGCTGTCAGTGAAGCGAATGCGAAAGCCAACCTCCTGGCCGAGACTGCAATTCATTTCCTCCGCAAGTCGCGCGGCGACTGAGCGGGCGGCGATACGCCGAGGCTGCGTGTGTCCGATGACGCCACCAAGTCCGCGTCCCATTTCGATCAGAATCTTTGGCAGTTGCGTTGATTTTCCGGAACCTGTTTCGCCGCACAGCACGATCACCTGATGGTCGCGAATTGTATCGATGATTTCCTGCTTGCGGGCCACTACGGGAAGTTCCTGATCCCAATCCAGTTTCGGCTTCCACACCGCCCGTTGCTCACGGCGCTGCAGCGATTTTTGCAGCAGTGAGTTGAGTTTCTCGAGCAACCTTTCATGAGGCTTACCGGATTTTTCAGCATCCTTCACTCCTCGCAGCATCTTGCGCAGCGAAAACTGATCCGCCTGCATGGCTAAGGAAATTGACTGCTCAAGTTCTCGAAGATTTAACATCGTCCCTGTGCGACACGTTGAATTGGGAGTTGGTTCTGCCTCGACGAGCGTGGGATGTCGATCCCCTGATGCCACACGCAACACGGGAACAATCAGGCCACTAACGTACCCCGCTCGCCAATGATTCGTCTCAGTTTCTCGCCGATGTTGCTCAGCCAGAGCGGCAACGCAGGAAGAATCTTACAAACTTGAGGTTGACAGTGAACAGCAACTCATTAAAGTTCGCCCCGCAGGCAGCAGTGAAATCCCATCACTGCAACTGGTCTGTGATTGTCAGGAATCGAAGGAGCATTTTTGATGAGTACAATCGGACAGCGAATCAGAGAGATTCGCAAGAGCCGCAATCTGACACAGCGTGAGCTTGCAGACCGCGTCGGAATCAACTTTACCTATCTCAGCCGTGTTGAGAATGACCGTCTGGATGACGAGCAGACTCCGCGAGAAGAAACCTTGCAGCGAATCGCCAAGGCTTTACGCACGGATCCGGACGAGTTATTGCTGTTAGCCAAGAGAATCCCGGATGCCTACAGGGACAGAATTCTGTCGCAACCTGGAGTGTTTCGTAAACTTCTCAACCTTTCCGACACCGCGCTGGAAGAACTGATCCAGCAAATTGAACAAACCGCACGAACATCATCTGTTCATTAAAGTCTTTTGTTTCTCGCAGATTTTTGTTGCCTGAGGTGTTCCAAACAAGACGCCGCAGCAACGCTCGAAGATGAGCGTTATTCATTGCAGGGAGTGCTCTTCGTGAGACGCTATGACTTGACCAACATGCGAACTCGCACCATCGACGGGATCACCGGCATGCGCATTCGTCAGTACGAACAACTGACCGGTGAGCCTGTGATGTTTCCTGTTCCCATCGAGAAAATTGTCGAACGGATTCTCGGCCTGGATTTTGACTGGATCGAAATCGACGAACAGCCCGGTGAGCAGATTCTGGGAGGCTTGATTCCGGAAGATCGCCGCATCGTGCTGAATAGCCGCCACCTGGATCTGTTCCATTCCAAGCCTGGACTGGAACGCAGCACCATCGGACATGAAGCGGGGCATTGGGATATCGATATCGACCGGACAAGCCTGCATCATCCGCGACTGCCGGGGTTTGATCTGCAGCGCAGTGTCGTGCGACGGCACGCCATGGATCGACACGTGCTTGTTGAAGTTCTGAATCGTGCAGCGTATGACGATCGATACTTTGAGCTGTACCGTGAATTGACTGCGGGCCAGGATTCTCCTGAGGTTCGTAGCGCAGTGGATCGTTATCAGTCTTCGATGCTGATGCCGGAGTGGTTGATCAAGCTCGCAGTCAAAGACATCGACGTCACCTCATGGCCAGCCCTGTATGAACTTGCCGCGCGTGCTCAGGTGACGATCTCGAATTTGATCGTGCGCCTGCATCGACTGGACATCATCTACATCCCCGAAGGTACTCGCGAAATCTATGCCGGCCGCGATGCGTTTACCGGGCAGAAACACTTGTTTTAGTTGTTGATTGTGCGAAGAGAATGTCTCTTCGCCTTTTTTTGGACCGCCAGTTGACAGTTGCTATCAACAGGCAAATCGCAGATGGAGTTGAACCATGCTTGTCTTGTCACGAAAGATCCAGGAACAGATTCTAATCCCGGAATTGAACATTCGTCTTACCGTGTTGAGTGTTGGGAAAAACCGCGTGCAGATCGGGATTGAAGCTCCCAAAGGCGTTCAAATCACAAGGCCGGATGCTGGAAATCGTCCTGTGGAACCCGGCGAACGTCAGGTCTACGAAGTCAAACGTGGAGAGTTTTCAGCGTTCTCTGCCTCGTAGCAGTTCCCAGGCAGATTCTCCCGTGGTTGATACATCGCCCACATATTTGCAATCTATGGCGGTTATATCGACTTTGACGATTGAGACGATGGCCTCCCGAAGGTATTTTAGGGCGGTTGCAAGACATGGGATGGGTGCGTGAACTCTTCCGAAATCAACAGGTATGTGTGTTGTCTTGCATTTGAGCGATCCGCAGTTCGAACGCGACGATAACGTTATAGTGATTGCGACGAATGGCGTTTTCGCTCAGAAGGTGTTAAGGGGGATATCAAGTGGAATTCGTTTCATTCATACGTGAACGTCGTGCGCGACGAGCTGTCGGTTCACTGTTCATTGCTACTTCGTTTCTGGTGGGGTCTGCCGTTTTTCCGACGGACCTGCAGGCCAATTCTGAGCCAGAAGTCGTAATTGCAGAGTCAAAGTTGAAGGTTCCTGCGGACATTACTGAAGAGTCGATTGAAACTATCGATCCGGATTTCTCAAAGGTCGCCGGGCCACTGTTGCGGACACTTTTCGACGATCAGAAGCCATCGGACGAACGAGCGAAATCTGCAAGTGAACTCCGCAATCTCGTCAACAGTCTATCTGCTGAAACAACCGCGAAGGATTCTCTCCGACGCAGATTGCAGCGCAGGATCGATTTAATCGACGCATCAATCGAAGCTTCGCAGTCAACTTTGGACGGAGGCTCAACGGCAGCGTCAGGTCTCCAGAATGCGGCATCGACAACAGGAACGTGGCTCACTACGATTCCAAATGGAAATTCGTGGGTGTCCTATCTTCACCTCGAAGAGTTGCAAAAGCCTGATGCCAACGCTGACGTACTGAAACAAGTGTCACAGAATTTGACACCTTCATCGTCCATGGATGCCAGTCAAAAAGCTTTTGCCTCGAAACCGCAACTGCAGCAATTGAAGAGTGCAGTGGATAAGGCGATTCGTCGAACGGGTTTTGCGAATGACACAGAAGCCGCTCAGGGCGAGCAGAAATACCTTGTAGAGTCTCTGGTTACTGCTTTGCTGAAGTACGAACACAATCAGCTGGGCCAGGATGCCCAAGAGGCACGTACTGCCTGGCGATCGCTGCGAAACGACTATCCAACTGCTGCGTCACGTCTGCGTTCAGTGGTGAATGACAATTACTTCAATCACAACTTGCATTTTGTTGTGTCGGAAGAGCTTCTGTCACGACTGATTTCAGACTATCGCTCAGAATCCGGCTGCATCGCCGAATGCATCATGGGAGCCTGGGTTACCGGATCACAAAACACAAACGTCGCTCTTCATGCGGATATCGTTCCGTCATCGGATCGAGCCATGTTCAATATGAATGTGAATGGCAGTGTTCATTCCAGTACGGTTGCCACGAAAAGTCCTGCGACGATCTGGTCACAGGGAAACAACTCCTTCTGGATGAACAAGTCCGTTCTTTTCGACGGACGCACCGTGACGAGCACACCGGCGACATTCAGCGTGAATACCAACAGCCAGGTCACTGGTCTGAAAACCAAGTTTGATGGAATTCCCATCGTCCGCCGGATCGTCCGAAACATTGCCAACCAGAAAATCGCTGAAAGTAAGCCTCAGTCAGAAGCATTGACTGCCCAGAAAATCAAAGATGCCGCTTTGCCAAAATTTGAAGATGAGGCAAGCAATCAGTTTTCAACAGCCAACGACACATTGAGCAAGATGTTTGCGTCTCTCGAAAAGCGTGGTGTCGCACCGGACAGCACCAGCACACGTTCCAGCAACACACACATGGCGTTGAGTTCACGGACAATCGGTCTGACGCGCGTTGGTGGTTCTTTGCAACCACCATCTGCACTGATCGCGACCGGTGCTGCCGTTCAGTTACACGAGAGTGCATTGAACAATTCGATCGATGCCCTTGGGCTACAGGGCCGAACAATTCTGGAAAAAGATCTTGCACGCGAAATAGAAATCGCCCTGAGTGATTTGTTTCAGCGGGATATCAAGCTCACGGACGATGTGCCTGAACCGGTCAAGGTGGACGGGGAACCAGAGCCACCAACGTCATTCGTCTTCAGCAATACTGATCCAATTCGTGTCCACTTCGACAAGAATCAGATCACATTGGTCATGCGAGCTGGCGTTATTCAAACGGGCAAGGAAGAGATTCCGGAACAGATCATCACAATTCCCATCGACATGTCATTGCAGGACGGGAAAGTGATTTTGGAGCCCGGTAAAATCGGTATTGCCAGCAAAGAAGAATCCGACCGTCTGAAACAGATCACGCGAGCCAATCAGATTCGACGCATTCTATCCAATCGTCTGGTTCGCCGAGAGCTGAAGAACACAATTGATCTACAGGCCGCTGGCGACAAAACACTGCCGCTGACCATCACAATGATCCAATTGGTGGATGGTTGGTTATCCGCTGAAATGATGTAAATCACATCCGCATGGATCGACGAAATCTGACAACCCCGCGGATGATTCCGCGGGGTTGTTTGCGTTCTCATCCATCAATGTTCAGCAAATCAGAGGGGCTCAACGGCGGGTGCCAGGCGTCTTATCGTTGCCGGTTCCATTCTGCGCTGCCTGTGGAGCTGTTGGCACATTGAATATGCGACTCAGGTTGAGCGTTGGAACAGGCGCGCCAGGTCGAGGCTGGAAGGCTTCAAAGAATTCCTTCATCGAATCATCAATCTTTCGGGTTCCGGTATCTGTTTGCGGATTCGCAGTGGTTCCGCGAACCTGCACAGTGACAAGAGAAGTTGTACTGGACACGATGAGATTCTTCAGCGGATTGCGTGAAATCGGTGGACGAGAGAAGAAGTCCAGCGATACGTCGCCCTTAAATCCAACGTGACCACGGCCACGAAGAGCCAAAGAATTTCCTACGAGATCGATGGGCTCAAATTCAAACGCTTCGTCCTTGATTTTGAAAGACATCAAAGCGTAGTCGAATGCCGCTCGATTCGGCACTGCGAACTGCAGGCTGGACAACGCCGAGAGCATTTCAAGTACCACGGGAACTTCGTACAAGGCGGCTGGATAGATCAACATCTGCCCGCTGCCGTTTAGATTGGACGCAGAATCACCGTCACCATTGACGAACAACCAGGCGTTGACAACCCCCTTCATATTTCCCTGATCAGGCATGTGCCGGGCGGCATAGTTCTCAAGCGAAGCGCTCTTAAGCTCGCCAAAGAATTCGTATTCACTGCCTTTCGTGAGATCAATCATACCGTCCAATTCCAGTACGCCTCGATAGGCGTTGGCCATGATGCGGCGATCTTTGGCAACGGCGGCAGGCTGTACCTGTCGCAGGATGATCTCACGACAACCAAGGACAAGTTCCTCCTCGGTCATCGTGTATGGCCCCTGGATATCAGTGACCGTCATGTCGAGCACGTCTGCCTGGTCCAGGCGAATCGAACCCTCATTTTTAAGGTGATATCCGTCCCATGTTCCATAAGCAGCAACCATTCCTGATACGTTCGTGAGATCCAGGCCCGCCGAAACAGCACAGCGTTTCAGCCGCATACTCAAACTCCATGCCGCAGTCGTCGGCGCAGAGTTGTTTGTCGCACCGCGAAAGTCCAGCTCTGATGATTCAAGACATATCCTTCCGGTCTGCGCGAGTCGCGAAATAGTATCGCGCCAATTCCCGGGTAGTGCAGCCCGCAATTCGTCGTCTGGTCTCAAATCAGTAGCGGTCAGGTTGTTCAAATGTAATTGCCAATCGCCGTCTGGTGAAAGTTCGGCCCAGCAATCACTGGCTTCAATAGACGCTCCATCGTGATCCGCTTTCAGAGATTCGATCGAGCAGTGATGCACGCCTGCGAATCTCGGATCGTTCGGCTTATAATCAGCAATGGCCTCGCGAATGTGCATCCGGTAGGGAAAAGCCTTTGGATAAATCGTCGCGTCGAAGACCTTTACGTTCTGAAGTGCAACAACAGGAATCTGCCCCGGCGCAGAGGTCCAGTCTATGACCGCGGTCAAATTCACGGACCCTTCCGGTTTCAGCATTTCCCACAGACTCCTCGATGAGGGGTTCAGTGCATTGAACAGATCAGCATCGAGGCTGGCGTTTTCTGCATTGACCGTTAACTGCAATACGCCCGGGACTGTCAGACCTCGATAGCTTCCACCAGCGGTGAGTTCGGCTTTTCCGTGTTTGCCCTGCAGATTCGTAAATCGCCAGTATTTGGCTTTTGAATCATAGGACAGCTCGCCAGTCAGCTGATTGATGTCATAAGGGAATTTTCCGAAGCGAACTGAGCCATCTTTAACTGTTCCGAATAGCTGAATATCTGTCGGCTGATCCCACCCGGGATTACGATGACAGTCCACGCGAACAGTGGCAGTGCCACCAATGTTCAGGCTGTCGATAACCTTGCGTCCGCTCTCTTCGAGAGAATCACGAAACTTGCTGTCCAGGGGCAAATCCTGCACATCGACATGATAGTCGAGTTCCATCTGTGGTCCGGGATTTCTGATCCATCCTGACGAAGCCACCGGTCGGGTTCCAACCATACCGCTCGCCACGATATCGCAAATGACAGCGTCCAGGGAATCCGCATTTATCGGTAGTGGCCTCTGGTGCAGCGTTGCGTTGACACCAGTCACTGGGTATCGGAATTTGTGAAAGCGAAGTGTCGCATTTTCGCCAACACCATCGATCGCTGTTGGCAACCATTTCCCCGACGGAAACCGTTGAATCGTAACATCACCAGTTACGGTTCCCGATGGTTCGAAATGGTCAAAGATCTTCTGCGACTTTAGCGGCAACAAGGGCTTGAGTTGTTTGGTGATGGGAAATCTTTCAACGTGGACAGTGGCAGTGGCCGGAGGCGCATCAAGACGCAGGTCCATGGCAAACTGGCCAGTTATTAATGCATCACCATCGCGTGCATTCAGGAGCTTCAAATCTACAACATTGTTGTCCCAGTAGAATCGGGCTCGTACGTCGGAAAGTCGCACGGGAATTGCCGGCGAGCTTAGCTGTCCATCTCGCACTTCCACTTTCAGACGAAGATCGGGGATGTCTTTTTCCGGACGTTTTTCGATCAGGAAGTCCAGATCCAGGACGCCCAGAAAACGAGGCGAAACTTTGCTGCCTCCCACCACAATCGCACTGGTCTCGGGGTTGGTTGAGACTGTGCGAGACTCCACTGGGGACGGAAGAACGCTCGCAATTTTGGCATCGAGATGCTGAAGCCTTTCCGCCAATGCGGGGGCAGTTGATTTTGCCAATTCCATGAGCGATTGATCGGCAGTGACCCCATTCAGCTGTCCGCTGAGTTTCCAGCTTCTGGAAGCCAGATTACAAGCTCCGTTTAGAGCCAGATCCCCTGCTCCTGGCAACGCAAGGCTGCCTAAAAAGTCATAGGCTTCGGCCGACCTGGGAATGGCTTGAAACGATGGCGAAGTCACAATCAGATTCGCTGGAGGAATACCGGAGCCGTGTTCCAGCTGTATCTGCGCGCGGACGTTGTCCAGAATCACGCTCGGCGGAATTAATGGGTTGTCGCTGATGGGACGGAACTGGTAGTTCTGCCAGTTCCAGCGTCCAGTTTCCGACCGTATCAGCAGCACCTCGGTCTTTGAAATCCTGACGGAACGCACGATGAGATTTTGATGGTCAATCAACTGCGTCTCATCAATTGTCGCCGTTGCCTCACCAGCCCGCAGGATGACACGATTCTCCGCGCGATCCCGAATTTCAATGCCGGTCACCTTCACCGACGAAGTGCTCAGCAGTTCAATGCCATCGATCCTGAGCTCAAGATCAGGGGCAGCCTGATCAAAGGTTCGAAACGCTTGTTCGCGGATCAGCCGATCCCCGTTCTTCCAAAGCCATGCACCCCCAGCGCCGATCGCGATCACGACCGCCAACGCAATCAGGAACATCCACTTAAGAACGGGCCAAACCTTCATATTTCCCCGCCAATCGCGACTTCCATGTACGCGAACTGGACACACTTATGTCACTGAGGACGAAGATTCAAACTCACGTCGTCCTCGTTGGTTTAATCTCTGCCGGAGCAGCACAAATCCGTGCGCTGCCAAAATAGACAAAGGAAACTCAACGGGTAAACGATAACGGATCGACCCGACGAAAACCATATGAACCAGCAAAAACTGCAGGAATGGACTCGCCAGCAACGCCACGATCGAAACCTTTTGACGCAGTTCCCATATTCCAAATGAAATCAGCACGGCAAAGGCAAAATACCAGACTGTGCAAAACAGGGAGAATACGCCACCTGAGAAGCCTGTGGCGTTTAGTGAAGGGCTCAGGTATCGCCCTGCTTTGATAAACGCGAGCTGGACTGTGCGTCCGGGATGAGTCATCGCAAAGTCCAGAGCGAGTTTTTTGTACCGTTCATTGACCTCAAATTCAGACATTTTCGCGAACAGGTTGTCGTCCTCAAAGAACTGCATATCACTGGCACCGGTCGCCCCTTCGTGCAACCCGTCGTAGAGACTTGGACCGGACCACAGCGACGTAAAAATCCAGTGACCAGTAACTTCGTGATTCCTCCAGGCCCACGGCAGAAGTGCCACAAAGCAGCCGAGACCGATCAATGCACCGCTGAAGACTCTCTTGCTGATCTTCATGTTCCCGAACAGCAGCACAAGCAACGAACTCAGTCCTGCCCACAGAATCCAGCCGGGGCGAATCAGTACGGTGAGTCCTGTCAGTATCCCGTTTGCAAAAGCAATGCGAGCACATGATGCGGTTGGCAACTGCCCGATCAATCGCGCAAGTGCGATAAGGCAGATCAGCAACCCAAAGGTGAACCACGTTTCCGAAAGGATCTGGACGTTGCTGCCAATTTGCAGCGGCGAGACCGCAACTGACAGCATCGCCCAATTTGCGGTACGATCGTCGAAGAGTTTGTTCGCCAGCAACCATGTCAACCAACAGCATCCGGTTCCGACAAACGCCATCAGCAAGCTGGCAGCAAAAACACTTTTACCAAACAGCTTGATGCTGACTGCTAGTAGCAGGGGAAATCCGGGAGTTCGTTCAACATAGCGAGGTGGTTCATAAACTGAATACTCTTCGCCAGCTGCGATCCTTTCAGCAAGTTCCCAATAGCCGTTCGCGTCCCCTTCGATGAGAAACGTACGGCCAGCCTGAGCGACGTGTCGATCGATGACAATCGCGGCGGCAATACGTAACAGCAGCGCCAATGTCAGAATCGACCAGAACATGTAACGCGTCGAACGCATTGAAGACTTTATAGTCGAACAAACGCGACATAGTAGAACAGCAGGCCTGTGACTGATGTCAACGTGATATCAACCGTAGAAGCCCAACCGAGCACTTTGTGCAGACGACTGTGCGGTCCGGGCAGTGGAGGATCTTGAAAACGCAGGAGTGCCAGCGTGATCGTTGTGATCCACAAAAGAGGTGTCGTAATGGCGAACACAAGATGAATCAGTAGCCACGGTCTGACTGCAGAAACTTTTGCCGCCAGTACTTCAGGACTCAACTGCTGCTTCGCGACGATATTCTCCCAGCCGCCGTGCATCATCTGCACGTCGACTTCGAATGCAGTCACGGCCACAAGCAGCACGATGCCCAGCGTGATCTGCAATCTTTTATGAGCAAGATAGCGACGGCGGAATTTTACCAGCCACAGACTCCACAACAGCAGCGGCACGATCAGCGCCAGGGCGCAGACCACGAAGTCCAGCATAAATGTTGTGGGATAGCCGAGAAATCCGTTTGACAGCATGAATAAGTTTCTGAATTGAGGTCACAATTACTTCAGCAATGCCTTCACAGCCGCCTGAATACCGTCCGTATCGATTCCCTGGTGACCCATCTGTTGCCAAAGTCCGCCGGAACCTTCGCGATGCGTTCCGATGTTATTGTAGCGTCCCTGAAAGCCGCGTTTCAGCAGTTCGGTGCCAAAGCGAGAACCGAGGCCAGTAGAGACATTGAACGACTCTGCGACCAGAACCATCCTCGAATTTGCCAGCTTTGCCATCATGTCTTCGTCATAGACATTGAGCGTCGCTTTGCAAATTACTCCGACATGGATGCCTTGAGCCTTCAGTTTGATTGCTGCATCCAGAGCACGAAAGACCGTTTCGCCGAAGGACACGATGTACCCATCTTTCCCTTCGCGAATGACGTCGTCGCGTCCGGCAACGAATTTGTAGTCTTCCCCGTAAATGCGGCCACCGTCTTCGTTCAACAGGTCCGGCACACCGGATCGCGTTGAAAAAATAAATCGCAAACCAGCCTCGCCATAGATTTTCTTTAGACAGGCTTTGAACTGATGCTGATCGGCAGGGAAATACAGGCGAGTCGTATCGCGTCCTTCATCTGGCAGTCCATTGGCCGCGAACATATTGTTCAGGCCGAAGTGACAGGTATTGTCGGCCATATCGTCGCAGCCTGCGTGCGAGAAATGTGACAGCACGTTTGCCTGATTCAGCCGGGCCATCGTGATTTCTGAAACGATCATCTCAAGAAACGCAGAGAAGGTCGCAAATACGCCCTGCTTGCCAGCTTCATAACCGAAACCCGCCGCCGCAGAAAAATTGCCGCGTTCCATGATCCCGCCGCGAACAAACACCTCCGGATGTGCCGCTCGTACGTGATTCAAACCACAGGAACCTTCGAGGTCGCAGTCGAACACTCGCACCGAAGCCACTCGCTGAGCTTCCGGCATTGCGCTCAGAATCTCGTTCAGGAATTTTCCAAACAAGTCGCGATTCTTACCGACGTTCTTACTGCAGCTGCCTTCGTAAGTCGGCCCGGACGGCCCCTTCTTGACGTTGCTTAGATATTCAACAGCCTCCGTTCTGCCTCGAGTCGTCAGATACTCTTTGGCGAGCGAGACCTTGATCACATCGTGACCATGCGCGCTGCCTTCAAGGCCTTTGATGCCGACGCACATCTTGCGGCGATTTATCAATGCGATTGGTCCGTCCGCAGTCACCGCAGCACACATGCGGGCGTAAAGTGCATCCAGGTCTTCGCCATCGCCGATGTCAATCTTTAAGCCGTGACCTTCGAGTGTTTTGGCAACGCTGTAGCCTTTGAGATAGTCTGAAGGATGGCCAGCGATAGTGACGTCATTGTCGTCGATCAGAAGTTTTAGATTCAGATTCTGAGCAACGGCCAGTCGAGCAGCCTCGGAGTCGTCGCCTTCCATCTGCGAGCCATCAGATCCCAGCATGAAGACGACCTTGCCGGGGTTGGCAATCGCTACGCCGTTGACGAAGGGCCACATGTGCCCCAATCGACCAGACGAAAACTTGACGCCAGGCGTGAAGCCACGTTCCGGATGTCCTGGCAGATGCGACAGGTATTCACGATAGTGGAATAGTTTTTCAACAGGAAGTTCGCCTTCCAGCGCTGCCATCAGGTACTGCGTCGCAACTCGGTGACCAGCTTCGTCAAAGAAGACCGGAAGTACATCCGGAGTTCCGCCAGCTTCGGTATGTTTCATGAAGCTGTGCATGATGCAGACTTCAGGCACGGTATCGAAAGGACCGCCAGTGTGTCCGCCCAGCCCTTTCGCATCTGCGATTGCTGTGAAGAAAATAATTGCGTCGCGGCAGATGTCGATATTCTTTTGCAGAGTTTCCCGTTGCGCCGCCGTAAGCTTGTTTTGTTTGGGATCCAGTGGTAGAGCAGAATACTGGTTAAGTGGAATCGGGAACTCGGCGACCGCTGACATTTTTATGATTCTCCGTCGTGTTTCGACTGATGCAGATAACTCAAGAAACTCTCCTGAAGCCGCGAAGTATGAATCCCTGCCGGGGAATTGCAAACCAATCGAAAAGTTGTCCCGAATCCGCTGAAATCGAAACCAACCTATTCTGCCAGCGAGCCTGAGTCGGCAGTTTTTGCCGAAAAGGCATCGATTTACGCCGTAGAGGAGGGTGAAATTGAGACTCAGGCCGCCGTTGATCGTCCCAATGTGACACTCGGCCCGGCATTCATATAGATGCCCAAAAGCGAGGGTGATAAAAGACGTTGCGTCAGACTTTATCAGAGACTTTGCTTCACAGACTTATGAATACTCAACCAAAAATCAAACCTGCGATAGTCGCTGTTGCCGCGTGTATGCTTTTGGGCACAACAGGATGCAAGTACGACCGGTCGTTTTTTGACATGAGCAGCAATTCTGGTTCTCCCTTTTTTGGATTGCAGTTTGCCGTCGATTCCGGAAGCAGACCGCCGCGAACCGGCAATGGATCGAATGCAGACGATTCGAGCGCAAACGGCAATCGCCAGTCACTTCAGCACCAGCGTTACCCGGCAATTCCAGAATTTCGCGAACGGGATTCATCATCTCCGCTGCCGATTCTGCTCACTCATTTTTCGGGTTCGAAGCAGAAACACCCGGATCCGAATTCTGAAATCCTTGACCTCAATTCGAACGCGAGTTACTCGCTGCGGGCACCAATTTCAAGCGTGTCCCTGAAGACAACATCCATTGATCAACGTCTGTCCGCGTTTTGAGCGACAGGGCTAACAGATTCAGCGGGACTGCCTAAGTCGAAACTAAGCGTTTGTGTTAAACTCACAATTGCAGCCGCCGGCGAATAATGATCTGATGATGTCGTACGTGTCCAGGAATGGCTTGCGCCAGGTCAGTCACTGTCCATGTCAAACCACTGGCCTGACCGTGACGCTGCCACATGACCGGCGTCAGCTGTTCGAACATGGCGATGTTGCCGCTCCGGACAATCGTTAATTCGCCTACAAGATCCTTCACAGTCCTTAGCGTCACATCCACAGCATTGACGTATAAACTCTCATCGAACGAAGACAGCACGGTTTGATCACCGCGTGAGAAGCGAAAAGCACGGTACCCAAAGACTCGTTCGGCATCGATCAGATGACTGAGAACCTGACGAATTGTCCAGGTGTAAGGAGCGTGCAGAACTCCTGCTGTGGAATCCGACACACCAGCCAGTTCAGCAAAATCGATCTGCGACTGGTGTTTCATCGCGGCGACAAGATCGGTTTCGGTCACCAGTTGTGTGTATCTGCGAAAGAACGGCTCTTCGGGCGAATTCGTAGAAAGGCTCATGCAACATTTCCGTCTCAGTTGGCACTCTTGTGTTCAGACGGACCAGGTCCATCATTCAATCCTGCAAACCCGCATAGCGTTCTGGCACGCTAAGCCGCAGCGGCTTCTCTGGACTTTCGCCGCGCGCCGGGGGCAGTTTTCCATCGATGATGGACCCAGAAGTACTGCTCGGGAGCTTTGCGAATCAACGCTTCCAGCGACGAAGTAAATCGTTGAGTTAACTCATTGATACCATTTGCGCCCTGGAAATCGGTCGGGTCGATAATGTCCTGGGTCGTCAGGCTAAAGCGAACCCATCGACAGTTCTGTTGTTCTGCTGCTGGCAAACGAAAGGCACCACCAACAACAACCAAGGCGTTGTACTGAAGAGCCAGCAGCGCGATGGATTTGAACGTCGATGCCGGGTGCCCAAAGAAATCGACGAAGACACCCGCGCGGCCGGCATCCTGATCGCACAACAGAGAAGCCATTCCTTGGCGCTCCATGATGTCTGAAAGTTCAGTTCCGGCACCGCTCTTGAGGATCAATGAGTTGCCGGTGGACTCCCGAAAATCCTTGAACCAGTTGTGGAGGTAAGGATTGTCCAGATGACGCGCCACGACTCCCATGGGAAATCCAAAGTGCCCGAATGTGTTGACGCTGATTTCCCAATTCCCAAAATGGCCGCCAAGAAACAGCACCGGTCTTCCGGAGCAAAGAGCTTTAACGCAATCGTTGCGACGTTCGAACGTTAATACGTCAGAGCAATTGGCCAGGCGAAATCGACGAGGCAATTGGATCATCTCGCAGACCATGCGAAACAGATGCAGCCACATTCCGTAAATCGTGCGATTTGCTTCATCATCCGTCATGGTGTCGCCGAACGCCCGTTTTAAGTTTTCCCTGGCGACGTCGGAGCGGCTTAGTTTTCTCGGCACTGCACGTGTCATGATCCAGGCCAATGACTCGGCCAAAATAACACTGGCTCTGACAGGCAAACATCTGACGACAAACAGAAGCGTTTGGAAAATCAGGTATTCGAGAACACGTCGCAGTTTCAGGATAGTCATCGGTGAGATTTGATTCAGAAAGACAGGTCAGTTCGCACAGATAGCTTGGGACTATAGTCTTTTAAACAGATTTCATTAAGGCTCAATTTGAAACAACAATTGTGTCGGATTCATCTGCTTCTGATTGTGAAATCGGACGAACACGCCGAGTTCTCCGCGCGTAGTTCTGTGGCGGAAAATTGGACCCAAGGACTGCCAACCAGCACGATTTCGAGCCGAAAAGTGACAAAAATGTGCCGGATCGCGGTAGAAGATGTTCAAAACATTGCTTCGGCGTCGTTTACGAGGTACGATTTTGTCGAAGAATCCCAATGGATTGGTTTAGGATACGTGCAATAACCAGATCGCGGCATTGCGTATCAATGACGTGCGTCAAACTAGGGGCAGATCAGTGAGCACTATCAACGTATCATCAACGTCGTCAGCCGAACCGCTCGAGACAGAAGCAGAGTCATCGGTCTGGTCAATGTTTGATGCGATCCCGGCGTGGGGCATGAGCCTGCTGGTGCATGTCGGAGTGATTATCCTGATCGCGATGATTACGCTGCCGGACATCGTCCTCCCCGAAATAAATCTGACGTCCTCGATAGAGCCAGAAGAAATTCGGCAGGAAGTTTACGAGTTAAGCACCAACCCTACCGAGACTCTCGGAAACCTGAGCGCCATGAACGTGCAGGGCGAATCGGCTGCTATGTCCCAGGATCGTGGTATGGACAATCATCTCGAGGAAATCGAACAGATCCAGGAAGACCTTGTCAATCCGCGTATCGCTCAGTTCGAAACGATGGCGACTCCGAACGAAGCGGAAATGCTGGAATCGATCGACACGACCGGCACGACGGAGCAGGCTGGGGGGACGGAAGGTTCGATCGATCGGATTACTCTGGAAATCGCTGCGTCACTGCGACAACGTAAGACACTGCCAGTCTGGTTGTTCGACGAATCTTTGTCGCTGGAAGCTCGTCGCGAAGTGATCACAAATCGCTTTGAAAGCATTTACCAACAATTGGGTTTGCTGGACGATCTGGATACGAAAGGTGCATTGAAGACCGGCATCATTGGGTACGGTGAAAATATCCACGTCCTGGTGAAAGAGCCGACCAGCGATCTGGCAGAACTGACCACGGCCGTCAAAGCAATTAAGAATGATGAATCTGGTAAAGAGAACGTGTTTGGTGCCGTTGCGGAGGCGTTGAAAGTCTACACACCTTTCAAACGCAAGATGAAAGCCAACATGATGATTATCATCGTGACGGATGAACGTGGCGATGACTTTCAGGGGATGGAAGAGATCGTCAAGAAATGCAGCCGCGACGGTGTGAAAGTCTACTGCGTCGGCAATGCATCGATCTTCGGGCGAGAAAAAGGTTACGTACGCTACAAATGGGAGTTTGACGGCGAGAATTTTGAAGAGGATATCCCCGTCGATCAGGGTCCGGAAACTGCCATGGCAGAGGGCTTGCAGTTGCCGTTCTGGACAGCTCGGACACACGACCTGACTCGCATGTCATCCGGCTACGGTCCCTACACTTTGTCGCGCTTGACCGCCGAAACTGGCGGGATCTTTCTGATCGCCGATGACGCCGTTGGTGAAAAGTGGGACCCGCAGATTATGCGACAGTATATGCCTGATTATCGACCTCAAGCAGAGTACATGAAGCAACTCCAGACGAACATGGCGAAGCAGGCACTGGTGACGGCATCGCAGCAGGCATTGACTGAAGAAGTTCCAATTCCTCAGACATCCTTTCAGGCCAACAACGACAATATTCTGCGTGAACAAATCACCGAGGCTCAAAAGCCGCTGGCAGTTCTGGACTATTTTCTGCAGCGAACGCATACGATGCTTGAAGCGGGAGAAAAAGACCGCGGCAAACTGGACACTGATCGTTGGCGTGCAACTTTTGATCTCAACATGGGCCGAATTCTCGCCATGCGAGTTCGCACGTTCGGTTACAACGCGGTACTCGCCGAAATGAAATCAAATCCTAAAACGTTTTCAAAACCTGAGAGCAATCAGTGGAGACTTGTTCCGTCAGAAACGATCAATGCCGGTGCCAATGTTCGCAAGATGAATGACAAAGCGCAGGAGTATTTGAATCGGGTGATTTCTGAGCATCCAGGGACTCCATGGGCTTACCTTGCAAAGGTGGAACTCAGTGACCCGCTCGGTTGGGAATGGGTGGAAGGACACATGCCGATTGCTCAAATGGCTGCTGGCGAACAGAAACGTGGGCCGCAATTTGCCGCTGAAGAAGAACGCCGCCAGATGGAACGACAGCGTCAGCAGAAGAAGACGGTTAGTCGTCCAAAGCTGTAAATGTCCCACAAGAACCAGAAGTTTGAACTTGTCAGCGAATATGCACCCGCTGGAGATCAGCCACGAGCTATCGAATCGCTGATCAGGGGAATCAACGCCGACAAACGCACTCAGGTGCTGTTGGGCGTCACAGGGTCAGGCAAGACCTTTACGATGGCAAACGTCATCCAGCAGGTGCAAAAGCCTACGCTGGTGCTGTCGCACAATAAAACTCTCGCAGCACAGTTGTATGGTGAGTTCCGCGAGTTCTTTCCTAACAACGCCGTCTCGTATTTCGTCAGCTATTACGATTACTATCAGCCGGAAGCATACATTCCGCAGCGCGATATCTATATCGAAAAAGACGCGTCCATCAATGAGGAGATTGATCGCCTGCGTCTGTTGGCTACCAGCGCTCTGGTCAGCCGCAATGACGTGATTGTTGTCGCAAGCGTCAGTTGCATCTATGGTCTGGGGTCGCCCAAAGACTATCTCAGCATGATGATTCCGCTGCACGTCGGCCAGCAGGTTGATCGTGACAAACTGCTGATGAAGTTGATAGACATTCATTACGATCGAAACGACTTCGATCCGGCCCGAGCCAAGTTTCGAGTTCGTGGTGATGTCATTGAATGCTGGCCTGCGTACGAAGAATTCGCCTACCGTATTGAACTCTGGGGCGACGAAATTGAAAAACTCAGCATGATCGATCCGGTGTCCGGCAAAGAATCGCAATCTCTGAAAGAGATCTACATTTATCCAGCCAAACACTTTGTGTTGCCCCAAAGCCGTATCGATGCCGCTCTCGACGAAATCCGTGAAGAACTGGACGCAACGCTGGAAGTGTTCCGCAAAGAAGGCAAACTGCTCGAAGCTCAGCGACTCGCGGCAAGAACTCGTCACGATCTGGAACTGATGAAGGAAACAGGATTCTGTCCAGGTATTGAAAACTACAGTCGAGCACTTGCTGGACGAAAGCCCGGCGAGGCTCCGTACACTTTGTACGATTTCTTTCCACAGGATTTCCTGATCTTCGTCGATGAGTCACATGCAACGCTGCCCCAGATTCGAGCGATGCATGCGGGCGATCAGGCCAGAAAGACGACGTTGGTTGATCACGGTTTTCGACTGCCGATGGCGAAGGACAATCGGCCATTGAAGTTTGACGAATGGAACTCGAAGCCGTCTTATCGCGTCTTCGTTTCTGCCACACCCGGCAATTGGGAACTTGATCAAACGGGTGGTGAAGTTGTTGAGCAGGTGATCCGTCCTACGGGACTTGTCGATCCGGAGATTTTTGTCATACCCGCGCGTGGGCAGGTGCAGCATTTGATTGAACAGGTTCGCGAACGTGCCGCCATCAACGAGCGCGTGTTGATCACCGCCTTAACGAAACGCATGAGCGAAGATCTAACCGCGTACATGAAGGAAGAATCGATCAAGTGTGAATGGCTGCATTCTGAACTGAACGCTGTTGAACGTGTCGAGATCCTGCGTGAACTCCGAGAAGGCAAATTCGACGCGGTGATTGGTGTGAATTTATTGCGCGAAGGACTGGACTTGCCGGAAGTGTCACTCGTGGCCATCCTGGATGCCGACAAGGAGGGTTTTCTTCGCAGTGAAACAAGTTTAATTCAGACGATTGGCCGTTCCGCACGAAATGTGAATTCCAAGGTAATCTTATATGCGGACAAAGTCACTGAAAGTATGCAGAAGGCGATCGATGAGACGAACCGTCGTCGTAAACTGCAGATTGAATACAACCTGGCTCACGGAATCACGCCCGAGACAATTCACAAAGCGATTCGGAAGGGCATCGAAGAAGAAATTCAGGCACGCCGCATTGAACGCGAGGCTGTTGGTATTACGGCCGAATCACAATTTGTGACGCAGGAATTCATTCGTGAGTTGGAAACCGAGATGCTTGCAGCGGCGGAAACGCTGGACTTCGAACGTGCGGCTCAGCTCCGAGACCGAATTCAGGACCTGCAGAAAAAAATGGGGCAGCCCGTCCCTGACGATGAAGATTCCACAAGCCCCGGCTTTGCGACCAAAGGCAAACGGAGCGGCAAACGAGCTGGGAAGAAACGTCGTTAACTCCGGAGATTTGCTTTTGCAATCGTCTCCAGCAGCAGTCGCTCACAGAGTTCGCCGACACTCATACCTTGAGCGCGAATTGACATTGGCACAAGACTGTGAGATGTCATACCGGGGATGGTGTTGATTTCCAGAATCCACGGGTTGCCGTCGGAATCAAGTCGCAGATCTGTGCGAGAGATGCCTGTGACTCCACAGGTCTCACACGCAGCCAGCACAAGTTCGGTCAGGATGTCTGGAATGTTATCCGGTGCAACCTGATAACGAGTTGATTCATCCGCGTATTTCGCAGAGTAATCGTACCAGCGCGCGGCGGGCAGGATTTCGATGACGGGAAAGATATCACCGTTGATTACCGGGACTGTGATTTCCCGACCAGCGATGAATTCTTCGATCAGAAAGCTATGGCTCCAGCGAGCGGCTTCGGCTGCCGCGTGATCGACTTCAGATTCCGCATCAACAACCGAAATACCAACACTGGACCCTTGCGCGGCGGGTTTAATGACTTGCGGAAACCCAATGCGACGTGAAGCGATGCGGATCTGTTCCTTTGTTGCATCGGACGGCAATACGATTCCTGGCGCGACGGGAAGTCCGGCGTTAGCAAGGACTCTGCGAGCTGCCGCTTTGTTGAAGGTTAATGCCGATGCTGCGGCGGAACTTCCGAACCAGGGAATGCCGAGCTGTTCCAGGTTCTGCTGCAGCGTTCCATCTTCTCCGCCCGTGCCGTGCAGCATTGGGAAGATAACGTCGGTGTCGCGTGGGATTTCACTCAATGCACTACCGGCGGGATCGAACAGAAGAACGTCGTGGCCGCGTTTCTGGAGTTCTTCTGCAACGCAGACACCGCTCTCCAGACTAACCTCACGCTCAGCGGAATCGCCACCCGCGACGACCGTGATTTGAAGCTGCTGGAGCGAAGACACTGGTGTCGACATCGCGGTTCCCCTGCGTCACCAGACTTTGATTTCCAATTCGAGTTCAACTGCGAATTTTTCCGCAACTGCCTTTTGAATCTTGCCAATCAATTGTTCGACGTCTTTACTGGTTGCTCCAGTTTCTGTCACGATGAAGTTTGCATGTCGTTCGCTGATGCGTGCTTTACCGACAGAGAGTCCCTTGAGACCGCACTGTTCGATCAAAGCCCCGGCGCTCAGTCCGCGCGGATTACGAAAAATGCAGCCTGCCGATTGATCCGCCAAAGGCTGCGTGGAACGTTTCATGATCCAGTTCTTGCGCATTCGCCGGGTGAGTTCTTCTGAATCATCTCGCGTCAATGCAAGCGTTGCGGATAAAACAAGCAGATCCTGAATGCTGCTGCGGCGATAAGAGAACGACAACTCGTCGCCTCGCCGAATGGCCACTTCATTAGCCTGCGTCAGAACTTTTACGCTTGTAATCAGCTGGCCGATATCACCCGTCCGACCGCCACTGTTGCCGACAACAGCACCGGCGATCGTACCTGGAATCCCGACAAGATATTCAATTCCTCCGAGCCCAGCGCGCACGGCTTCAGCCACAACATGTGACAACAGTGTGCCGCCACCAGCGGTTAGGGATGTGCCGTCAACAGTGACTTCGCCCAGCAATGGTTCCGTAACTTTGACGACGACACCCTGAACACCCGCTTCGCGGACAAGCAGATTGGAACCGCAGCCAAGAATGTGGACAGGCAGTTGCTGGCTGCGACACGTTTTGATGACATCAAGTAGTTCTGCTTCAGTTCGAGGGGAAACAAAGTACTGCGCTGGGCCACCCAGTTTCAGCCATGTGTGTTGGCTGAGTGGTTCGTCACGCCGCAGAATTTCGCTGAAGTCTTCGATGGATTTCGTCATGAATCTGATATGTCCTGCCTGCTCCCATGGTGATCACTACGTCGCCCGGTCGCCCGGAATGGTCTAATCTTCGCAGCACCTGGTCAAGATTCGTCATCAGGAAAGCTCTGCCTCCCGATTCAGAGATACTTCGGACCAAAGTTCCTGAAACCCGGTTGCATTGAGCTTTTGAGGCGTTTTCGCGAGCCGGAAGTACAGGAAGGATAAGGCATTCGTCGGCAAGTAAAAGGGCTGAGCGAAAATCGTCAAAAAGTGCGGAAAGGCGAGACATCTGATGAGGCTCGAAAACGGCAATCACACGACGATTCGGAAAGATCGTCCGGGCCGTTTGCAGCGTAGCTTGAATCGCCGTTGGATGATGAGCGTAGTCATCGATCCAGTCAATGCCATGCATTTGACCTCGATGTTCAAACCGACGCTGCATGCCGGAAAACTCTGCGATTCCAGAAAGAACATTTTCGAACGGCACTCCGCACTCGACCGCAGCTGCGATCGCGGCCACAGCATTTTTTCGATTATGCATGCCAGGGACCTGCAAATGAACCAGACCGAGATTCGTCGTTTTGTTTCGAATCATGAATGTCTGTTGCGTCCAACTGGATGAACAAATCGGCCGCGAGTTCAGGCGTTTTTCATCGCATACCAGTGCGTTCCAGTCGCCACCACCACGCAATGAAAACGATACTGTTCGACGTCCACAAGTCGCGGCGATTGCGGCCGATCGCACACAGTCTTTGTTAAAGATTAAAGTGCCATCGGACGGTAAGCGTGCGATAAAGTCGCTGAAGGTCTGGTCGCAGTCCGATGTTGATAAAAAAAAATCGAAATGATCAGATTCGATACCCGTCAAGACGATCGTCTTTGGCGACAGATGAAGAAATGACCTTCGGTATTCACAACTCTCCAGGACGGCGATCCGGCCATCACCGTAGACTCCGGATCGCATTTGATTCTTCATGACGCCGCCAACATAAGCGGACGGATTCACGCCCGCGTGGTGAAGGATGCTCCATGTCATGCCACTGGTCGTTGTTTTGCCGTGAGTCCCCGCAACACAAAGCTGACTCTGCGACTGTAGAAAACGATTGAGCGCTTCTGGCAAAGACATCAGATCAAAGTTGAGCAAACGAAGACGCTGAAGCAGCGGGCTGGACTCTGGAATCGCGGTGGAATACACAACACGCTGCGGTGCGGTTGACAGGAGCTGATCAACGCAGTCTGGCGGAAACAGATCGAACTTTCCGTTTTGCAGATTATGTTTGTCACGTGAATCAGCCTGCGTGACTTCCTGATCTGTCCCAACGACCGACTCACCGGCATCCAGCAACACGTCCGCGAAAGCCCTCATACCGGCACCCAGAGCACCAATGAGCAGCCATGTGCTGGAATGAGTCGTCGCTGCGGAATGGAATTTTGACGGCATGTCTTCCATGAAAGAGTCGATCACTTTGCCATCCTGGCAATTAAATTCTGCTCACGCCTCCAACCATCGCGGTTGGTCCAGCCAAGTCACATGATTGTGCTGTCGCAATCAATAGAACGTCAAAGAACGCTAATGCTTTTGACAGATTTTTGACAGAGACAGTTCAATGAAAAACTCACAATCTGATGTTTTCGAAGCCTAAAAGCAGGAATTTTTTGCCGATCAGATTATGCCACACTCGTTGAGAAGTCTTTTCCAGAGGAGGAATCTGGTCGCGATGTGTAAACAAATCGTGAACTCGATTGATTTAAAATTGAGACAAGTGTTGAATTCCTATGAAACTGAGATGTGCTAAACAATTCTTCGAGCCTCCACTTCGGTTCATGACGCAGTATGTTGAGTGAATTGCTGTAGTTGAGGATAGACATACAAAAACAGATGCCCGGGCGACGGCAATTTTCTTACACTCCCATTTGGACGATGCTATTCTGCTTCGCTCATTCTTGTGAAGTTACAATTGATGAACGATCCAGTTTCTAGAGACAACACTTACGGTGCAAGTCTTTCGCCAAAATCCCCGGACTCCGTATCTGATGAACGCTCGGGGTATTTGGTCGAACAGGTTTACTTGTTGGATGACGATCCCGATGTGCTAAAAGTCGTGGAATCGATGTTGAAGATTTCCGGATACGTCGTTTCCACATATCGATGTCCAAAGGATTTTCTTGAGGCGACCGAGCAATTGCCTGTCGGCGTTGTGATCACTGATCAAGTCATGCATGGCATGTTGGGAATCGAGGTGCAGCGGCGACTTTCGGCTCGCCCGAATCATTTTAAGGTTATCCTTGTCACCGCATATTCCACCACAAGTCTGGCTGTGGAAGCGATGAAAAATGGCGCCGTGACGGTTCTCGACAAGCCATTTAATCATCAGGAACTGCTCGCGGCGGTCACCGAAGCCTTTCGGCAACTTCGATATGCTGGTGCGTTCGATGAAGACTTGCCCCCAGTGTTGCCTTCCGGGGGGCAATACATGGATCGACTTTCCGTGCGTGAGAGGGATGTGATTCTGCAAATCTATAAGGGCGGCACCAATAAATCGGCTGGGATCCAATTGGGCATCAGCGGGAAAACCGTTGAAAAACATCGCAGCAGTGGAATGAGGAAACTGGAAGTGAGTTCATTAGCCAGTCTGATTCGGCTACTGGATCGGGAACTTGGGTCAAAGTAATCAATTTTTCGTTGCGGTTTTGCCGGAAGTTTGCTTTCCAGGCCGAATTGGTTTTCCCCGCGACCGACAAGTGGTAGTCTAATGACGGTGCGAAACCTGCAATCCAGCGTCTGCCTGGAACGATTTGCCTGGTGACTGCACTCTCGCCAGAACCATCAGGCTGTGTGGCCTTTTCCGGCGGACATGATTCGTAAGATTCGGATTCGCAGAGCCACAAAGATGCAGGTTCCGGTCGCAGCACAAAACTTCTTCGAATTGCTCATCAAGAGCGAGCTGTTCACCAGCCAGCAGATTTCGAAGCTGCGCGAGAAGCTGAAGATTCCTGATACAGCGACGGCTCACGAGGCAGCAAAGCACCTTGTTCGGGGGCATGTGTTGACGCCATTTCAAGCGGAAAGACTGCTTGAAGGCCGTTATCGCGGGCTTGTAATCGACGGGTACCGGATTCGTGAAATGCTGGGATTCGGGGGCATGGGATGTGTGTTCATCGCAGAGGACCCCGTTGAAGACCGAAAAGTCGCCATCAAGGTTATGTCAACAGAACATTCTCTCGATGCCGGAATGCTGGCCAGGATGAAGCTGGAAGCAACTGCCGGCATGCGATTGAATCATCCGAATATCATTCGAACGTATCGCATGGATTCGACCGGTGCTGTCAACTACCTGGTAATGGAGTTGTTTCGCGGGATCAGCCTTCACGAACTCGTTGCGCTCTTCGGGCCATTGAAGTGGCCGGTTGCCTGCGACATTGTGCTGCAGATTGCGGAGGCATTGAAGGCTTCACACGCCGAAGGGATCATTCATCGAGACATCAAGCCGGCCAATCTACTGATCAATAACGATGGAGTCGCTCGCATTCTGGACTTCGGACTCGCCATGATGACCGATGTTCCGGATGAAGAATTCTCGCTTTCGATGGTGTTTGGTCACGACTGCCTTGGCACTCCTGACTACATCGCTCCAGAGCAGAGCCTCGACAGCCGCCGAGTGGATGCGCGAGCGGACATATACAGTTTGGGTGCCACAATCTACGTCGCATTAACGGCGCATGTCCCTTTCCCCGAAAAATCAAATAAGGCAAAGCTGGAAGCTCATCGCTCAAAGATTGCGAAAAATGTATGCCGGTTGAAACCCGACATCCCCGCCGAAATCGGAGCTGTCGTCGCAAAAATGATGGAGAAAGATCCCGCGAATCGATACCAAAACGCAGATGAACTTATCGAAGCGTTAAGACCATACGCAAGTCGCACACCCGTCGAATTTGACTTTCGCGAACTGGTCACGATGAGGGCAAAACAAGCCAAGGCAAAAGCTGAACAGGTAGGAAAGAAATCTTCCGGACACCGGTCTTCGGTCACATCTCCTTCTGGTTGGTTGAAGGAGGGCAGTCATCATGTTGCCGCTGGAACCGATGGTTTTAATCAATCGGAGACTCCTGCGCATCGACAGCCAATTCTTGATCCTGTGCAAAAAGAGTCCATTTTGACCGAAGCACCGACCAACACGCGACGCAATGCGTACAAAGGTCCCGCTCCAGTTGGTTGGCGGTTCCGAATATTGGGCACTAAGCGATTCGTTTCTATTTATAAGGCAGATGTATCAATAGGTTCGTCACAGGGAGTCGATGTCTATCTGCAAAGTGACTCTGGCGTTGACAGCCGTCAGTGCCGAATAGAATTCGACGGAAGGCATTGGATTCTGCGTCAGGAATCAAAAACCAAACCGACATATGTGAACGGCAAGGTAGAGGCGATGTGTACTCTGTCACACGGATCGAAGCTGACGTTTGGAGGCCCGGACGGCATCATGCTCGTCAACACAATTCAAGCCACCAGAAATCGTAATCGCCTGGTGCTGGCGCTTGTCTGCATTGCGGTATTAATTGCTGTCGGTGGTGTCATTGCCTGGGTGATGCGATTGCTGTAGTGGCCGTGAAGTTGGCAACTTCGCGAAAGAGCTTCAGAAGCACTACAGCCTCAGGAAGATTACTGCCCGGCTCTTTTCTTAAGGACACTTTCCAGTTATCAAGGTGTTGAACGCCAATCCGCGTTCACGGCAACCAGACAGGCCTGACCGTGTAGAACAATCTCGTTTATTGACGATTTCTAATGCTGCAATTCGATAAGCTTCGGCCATGGTTGGAAAGTTAAACGTCGCGTTGGCAAAAGTATCAACGGACATTTCGCCGATAATCGCCATCTGTCCGAGGTGAATAAGTTCTGTGGCTCCATCGCCTGCAATCTGGACACCCAGAAGTTTTTCTCCTCGTTCATCGGCAACAAGTTTCAGAACCCCCGATGTTGATGCCATGATGTGAGCTCTGGCAACCTGGTCAAAATTCACGCGAGCAACCATCGGCGCGCCGACACGCTGAATTGCCTGCTGCTCCGTCAGTCCCACCGTGGCGATTTCCGGAATGGTGTAGATTCCTGCGGGCAAAGAACCAAGACCTGCGTGCATTTTTCCGGACAACGCATGACACGCGGCTCGCCGACCTTGTTCCATCGAAGCGGAGGCGAGTGCTGGTGGACCAATTGTGTCACCAGTCGCATAGATGTGCGGCACCTTTGTCTGGCAGAATTCGTTAACTTCCAGCAGCCCTCGTCCCGATGCCACGAGGCCAGCTTTGTCGATCTGTAACGTTTCAAGATTTGCAACGCGTCCCAATGCCACAAAGGCTTTGTCAGCCGTTAACACTTCGCCGGTACCAAGTTTTGCTCGCACAGAACAGACACCATCCCAATCCACGGATTCGATTTCACAGCTCCCGCGAAACTCACCGCCATTGACGTTCAATTGCATTACAAAGTAGTCAACCAATTCGGGATCAAGGAATCCCAGCGGCATTGGAGCCTTGTCCAGCAGTGTCACTTTGACACCCAGCGATGCGAATGTCGAAGCATACTCGCAGGCAATCACGCCGCCACCCAGAATCAAAATCGAACGCGGCAGATACGTCATCGAGAGAATAGAATCGCTGTCCAGGATGTTCTCATGATCGACGTTGATATTTGGAGGGGTGCGAGGCCGTGAACCGGTGGCGACAATAATGTTTGCTGCATGAACGATCGAACGTTCGCCATTCACTTTGGTGATGGCAATTTCATGCTGTGACTCAAACGTCGCGCGACCGTAGGCTCGTTCGACGCTGGACTGTTCAAGAAATCGACGAGTAGTTTCCTGATGAGCGTGGATGACTTCATTAAGTCGCTTCATCAGGCTACAGATGCTGAGTTCAGCGTCGCGGCTGATTCTGTAAACGTCGCCGCTTCGGCGCTGAAATGCCGTGAGTGTCAAAGCCGTTTCACGCAGCGTTTTACTGGGAATCGTACCGTATTGAACACAGGCACCACCCACCTGCGGTTCCTGTTCGATGATCAAAACTCGCGCATCGCGCTGAGCGGCTTCCATAGCCGCGTTTTGTCCTGCAGGGCCACTGCCAATCACAACGACGTCAAAGTTATTGCTGGATGAAATCATATTGTTGAATCTACCCATTCCAGAATCTGATTGCGGTTCTGTGTAATCTTTGCAAATTGTTCGGGGTAAATACTCAGAGCTTCAAGCATCGGGTGCGGCTCTGTTTCAGTTGATTCTGCTGTGTCCGGGTTGAGTGCCAGATCAGAAAGATGAATCGCCAGATTTAATGTTGCCGCCTGCATCTGACAAGACGGCGCGTCCAGCGGTGTGGATTGATGCAGGACCGTTTCAACGATCCGTTCTGACATCTCCCAGCGTTTGATCAGGCGAGCTGCCAGAGGGATACGATGTTCATTGGCGGCAATAAGGACTTCATTGTCGGTTGCTGTGAGGCCGTGGGTTTTTCGACGATCCGCGAGTGCTTGAAACAGAACAGGTCGGCCAACGTCGTGTAGCAGCCCGGCAAGAAATGCTTCTTCCACGTTAACTCGACGAGTGCGGGCGATTTCCTGCGAAAACGCGGCTGTTGTCAGTGAATGGCGGAATGATCTACGAACATGTGACTCGAATTCCGGAACGTCGAAGACGCGACATTTGCAGGAAATCAAGACAACAATCTCGCGCACAGCCAATAAACCGAGTCTGGCCACAGCTTGCTGAACAGACGAAACTGCGACCCCTGTATTGTATCGCACAGAATTTGCTGTTCGCAGCAAATGACTGGTCAGTGATTGGTCGCGTTTAATCAGCGTGACAATGTCACTGGCGTTGCAATCAACGTCGTTTGTCAATGTCAGTAACTGCGCAGCAACTTCCGGCAGCATCGGAAGATCGCAATTCTCACCATCCTTGAGTGCCAAAAACGCGTCTGCAATAGTCTCTGATTTAACAGCTGGTTTTTGCTTAAGTACCACACTCATTTATCTAGTCCCGGTTATGCCTTGACAGACGACGGATGCCCTATCGAGGAGCGCGACCGGAAGTTGCTGCAATTCGCGACACGGCATGAACAAGTGCGACAAAAAAATCAGACTGTGACGATTTTTCCAGTGACGCCGACTAGCAGCACTTTCACATTTCAATTCGCATCGAGGAGTTAATGATTGTCGATGTGGATTTTGCCAGGAATCGCCTCGCCCCAGACATACGATTCTCGTTTCCTCACGATCCACTGAGCACGCGTCTGTTTTGTCTTCGATTCTGCGACATCCGGACGACCATGGACAGCTTGTCCGCAAAGACCCTGAACGGCGTTCGCTGGAGCTGCCAATACGCCACGGGCATGCACCATTATCGGGTGACGGCTTCGAGAAATGTCATGCCAAAGAATCCGACGCAGGCAGTGGTCAAAAGGGCTATGTAGCCTCCACTAAAGAAGCGGCCGTAGATTCCGAGAATAAGAGTGATAGCGTACCCCGATAACTCCATGCTAGGGGAAGGAAGTTCGGATGGGGCCGACAATCCAAGATTGCGTTGCGCAATTAAGAAAATCGCCACAAAGATCATCGCTCCTGATATCACCAGTGGCATGGATTTGGAAGGCATGATCAGCAGGAGGAACGCGCCCAGAACTGAGCCAGCCATCGTGAGACCGATGGGTGCCGACAATCGCTTTCAGGGAAGGGTGTTACCTTTCAGAAAAGGAATTGTGCCACCAAAGCTCAGGGAAATCAGGGCGAACATCGGATCTTTTGGGAAATGAACAAGGTGAGCGGCTGATGTCAGCGTGCTGGGAAACTCCTTTGAGTCAGCGGCTTTCAGCCCTAAGCCCCAGCCCTGTGAAGGTGAGTTTTGGGCGGAAAATACTGGTGTTTGAGATTTTGG
>JANOZG010000621.1:0-4294 GCA_031429275.1 Planctomycetota bacterium | reverse complement strand
GCACTCTTGAAACGAGCCGGAAAAATTTCAATCGGCGTCATGCCAACCCAATTCACTCAATTCTCCCATCTCGACGAGCATAGGAGGGGTTTTGAACTTTCCGTGCCGCGAGTTGATTTAGAGCACAATTGCCATACAAATCAAAGATACGAAAAGCACGAGACGGACGGCTTTCTACTCAGCCGGTCCGATCAGCGAGACGGCATATCACGGCCACCAGCTCGTGGACATTGACCGGCTTTGGGATGTGGACCTGAAATCCCGCCAATTCCGCCTCATGCGCGTCATTGCTATGTGCGAACGCGGTCAGCGCCACTGCGGGAAGCTTTTCAGCAGAATACCCGCTCCGGCGCACCTCGCGGATCAGGTCATATCCATTCTGGCCAGGCATCCCCACGTCACTGACAAGCGCGTCCGGTCCATCCTGCTTCTCGGTGGCGTCCGCCAGAAGAGCGAGCGCTTCGGCAACGCTGCCCGCGGTCGTGACTCGGGCACCCACTCTTTCGAGCACTGTTGATAGCATCCGCCGCGCGTCGGCTTCATCATCCACGACAAGAACATGCAGCCCATCCAGTCGCGTAAGCCGCGGCTCCGAAGGACCCGCAGCCGATGCACGATCGCTGTCACTCTCTCCCGACGATTCCTCCGCGTCGGATTCAGGGATGCGCACTGCCTTAATCGGCAGGCGGACAATAAAGGTCGTGCCCTGCCCTTCGCCCCCGCTCTGTGCCTCGACGCTTCCTCCATGCATTTCGGTCAGATGCTTAACGATCGAAAGCCCCAGTCCTAATCCGCCGAAATTGCGTCGAGTGGAACTGTCCGCCTGTCGGAATCGCTCAAAGATGTAAGGTAACAGTTCGGGACTGATGCCTTGACCATTGTCGCTTACCATCATCCGCAAGGAGGAGCGTTCCCTGACCAGCGACACGTGGATCGCACCCCCTTTATGCGTAAATTTGACGGCATTGCTGAGCAGATTCCAGACCACGTGCTGAATTCGCGCTGAGTCGCACGACGCATTGCGCGCCGCAGGATCGAGTTGCACGTCGAGTGAAATGTCCCGTGCTTGGGCTGTCGGTCGAATCACATCAATGCCCGCGTTGACTGTGTCGATCAAGTCACATTCGCGAATGTTCAGGCGAAGCTTTCCGGAGACGATGCGCGAGACATCCAATACGTCCTCGATCAGTTGCACTTGGGCTTTCGTGTTGCGCTCGATGACATCCAGTCCCTCACCCAGCATTTCTTCCCTGTGAACTCCCATGCGCAGGATCGTAATCCACCCGACAATGGCGTTGAGCGGAGTGCGCAGCTCGTGGCTGAGCGTCGCTAAAAATATGTCCTTGGCGCGGTTGGCGCTCTCAGCATCTCTCCGGGCCGCTTGTTCGTTACCCAGCAGCGCCTCGCGGTCGCGGCGGACTTGATCCGTATATGCGCGGACGGATTCGGTGAGCGATTGATCGATGCACTCGTTGAAGCGCGTCACATCGTCGATGTCGTTCAGGTCGGGTTCCGGGCTGCTCTCGCGCCACAGTCGCAGCACGCTGGCTCGCAGCGCCCGGTACTCGGCGACGACCGCCCACAGCTCAAATCCCGAATCGACCCGGCGTTCCCCGTGCAATTCGGATGCTTTATCGACAAGGTCGCTGCTCATTTCCGCGGGAGCGTCGCCCATTGATTTTTCAGACTGCTGCGCGGTGCTTTGATCGGATCGCATGTCCTCAACTATTGCGAGAAGGATGCTTTCGGCATCGTCCCGCAGGGTGGCGGGGTCAATGACGGAATCCTCAGCACTGCTCGGCCAGATCTTACGCGCGAAGACTTCCCACTTTGCGAGTATGGGTTCGACATTTGCGTCGATGAAATCACTTAGCCGCATAGAACCTCCAGGCGTTCGTCCCGGACCACCAAGCGTTGTCGCCGTTCTTGACGTTCACTGAAATCTCCATGGCTTCGCGAAAGTCGTCCTCGGTCATTTCGTCCAAAGGGCCGACTTTCATGACCCCGGCGACGTTGAAAAGGACATCGACACTTCCATGCTCCGCCACCGTTCTCTCGACAAATGACTGCACCGCGTTTCGATCACGTACGTCGCATGTCATGCCGAACACCTGGCCGTCCTGAGTCCGCAATTCTTTGACGGTCGCGCGAACATCCTCCTCCGTACGAGCGCAGATCGCCACGCGAGCGCCGACCGAAACCAGTTGCCGCGCGATCACCAGTCCCAGTCCGCGCGAGCCTCCGGTAACAATCACGGATTTGCCGGCAAACTCGAACCAGCGAGTGCGGCGCACAGCCTGATGTGTCATCCAAAGAGCGCCAGCGCCGACCTCGCCCATGAACAACATGTCCTTCATCAATCGACGCATTATCGCTGCTCCTGATTACACTTGGCAAAACAGGCCAGGATTCCTGACCGCGCAAAATATCCTGCCGAGACGGAAAGCAATTTTAGTGCCACGTCTCACCGCGGCACATTTATTGCGAATCGAGTGGTTGGTCGGTCCGTCACCTCGATGAAAGGTTTAATCATGTCACAGCCCATGGGGCACTGCTTGGCGGGTGCGATCGCGGGATTAATGGCGACGGTGCCGATGACGGCCGTGATGATCGTCGGCAAACGCCTTCTTCCCCAGCGAAGTCAGGGTCCCCTTCCTCCTGTCCAAATCACACAAAACGCGCTGCGAGCGGTCAGACTGGACGACGAAGTGTCGCGCTCGGAAGAACTGGCTTTGTCGTCCGTGAATCATTTTGGTTTCGGTGCCAGCACTGGTGCATTATACGGATTGTTGTGCTCACCTCGTTCAGTGGGCCATGCTGTGTCGTCAGGATGCATCTACGGGATAGGCGTCTGGAGTTGCAGTTACCTGGGCTGGCTTCCGGTTGTTGGACTTTACCGTTGTGCGGCCAATGATACACCTGAACGGAGCACGCTGATGATCCTGGCACATCTTGTTTGGGGCGCGGGCCTCGGGTTGGCAACGCACGTTATTTCGGATGGAGATTATGGGCAATTGGAATCCGAAGAATGAGCTCCTCCATGGCACTGGCAGAGTACAAACGCAAACGGCACTTTGATAATACCCCTGAACCACAGGCGAAAGTGGCACGGCGGAGCGGCTGGTCCTATGTCATTCAGAAGCACGATGCCAGTCGGCTGCACTATGATTTCCGTCTGGAACTGGATGGCATGTTGAAAAGCTGGGCAGTGCCAAAAGGTCCGAGCCTTGACCCTGCGGTCAAACGTCTGGCCGTGCACGTAGAAGACCACCCCGTGGACTATGGCGAATTTGAAGGAGTCATTCCGAAAGGAGAGTATGGAGGAGGGACCGTATTGCTATGGGACACCGGAACCTGGGAACCGATTGGTGATCCACATGTCGGATACCGCGACGGAAAGTTCAAGTTCAAACTCCTCGGACAAAAACTGAATGGCGGATGGATGCTGGTCAGAAGTGGTTCCTCTCGGAAATCAAGTGATGGCAAGGAATGGCTGCTGATAAAAGAACGCGACGACTCAGCGCAAGATTCGGAAGCGGGTGACATTCTAGAGGACGCTCCGTTGAGTGTCGTTTCGAACTGTGATCTTGAAGAAATCGCCGCTGCGAGGGGCCGAGTGTGGTCATCGAAATCGTCCGCTATCCCACAGAAGGACAAGACATCAGGGAGACATCCTGGCCCGCCGAAATCGGTCGATAAAGTTCAACTATCCCGCCTGGCTATAAAGTCGCTGGCGGCGGGTACCGCTGGCGCAAAAAAAACTGCTTTGCCCATTACCATGGACGTCGAATTGGCAACGCTAACAGAAGAACTGCCGGAAGGTGACCTATGGCTGCACGAAATCAAATTTGACGGCTATCGAATGCTTTGTCGCATTGATCGGGACGACGTGAGATTTATCAGTCGAAACCAGCAGGACTGGACTGAGCGTCTCAAACCGCTGGTTCAGGCTGTGAAGAGTCTGGGCATCGGTCAAGGCATGCTGGACGGCGAAATTGTCTCTCTGCGGAAAGACGGCACCACGGATTTCCAGGCACTGCAAAATGCCTTTCGTGATGGCAAAAGCAGCGACATTCATTACTACGTGTTCGATCTCGTTTACCTCGACGGCTACAGCCTCCTGGATGTTCGTCTTGAAGAAAGAAAGAGAGTTCTGGCGCAACTCATATCGATGAAGCGCACGAATAAGAAGATTCATCTTTCGGAGCATTTGAGCGGTTCAAGTCAGGAGTTAATGCACAATGCCTGCAAATTGCATCTGGAAGGAATAATCTCAAAGCGACTCGATCGACCG